>CAYTBD010000416.1:0-2598 GCA_964435755.1 uncultured Rhodobacterales bacterium | reverse complement strand
AAGATCGATGCGGGTGAGGTGCCCTTCCAGGAGGAGCGGGAGATCACGTTCACCGCACCGGAGACGGGCGTCTACCGGGTGATCACCGGCCCCGGCGGCAATCAGATGCACATCACCGCCGGCACGCACCCGGTCAATCTCCTGACCGAGAACGCCCCCGTGGACTTCTACGAGACCACGGGCGACGTGTACTTCCATGTGCCCGAGGGCACCGATGCGTTCGGCCTCGTGGTTGCGGGCGACGACGCTGTGGTAGTCGCCGCAGAGCACGTCGATATGCGTGGCCATGTGGATCAGGTGGCCGCTGTCGGGAACGAGATCGGTCAGCCGGTCGCCGTGCCGCAGTGCCTTCTCCGGGGTCGGGGACATTTCCATGAGGTGGATGTACATGTGCAGGAGACCCGGGTGGTCCCAGGCGCCCGGCAATGCGTCGAAGGCGCGTTCAAGCGCCGCCTGCGCCTCGAGCGTGGAAGCACCCTCCTTCGGCCCGCCCGTCTGCAGGTCCCAGAGCTGCCAGGGCGTGCGGTTCATCAGCGCCTCGGCGAAGACGGCGATCACGTCGAGATCATCGGGATGCGCCGTGTAGACCTTCCGCATGGCCTCCGCGAACGCGTCGTTCCAGGGACCGTAATTCTCGATTTCGGGGTCCTCAGGATAGCGCTCGGCAAGCGCCGCGACGAGATCGTTCTCGACCGCCGTCAGGCTCTCCTTCAGCGCCTTCGCCGCCGCGATGGCCTCGTGCGCGCGTTCGAGCGTCGCCTCGCGTTCCTCGGCGTCGAAGAACTCCCACGGCTTGTTGTAGTTCGGTCCGACGGCATAGGCGAACCCCCAATAGGCGGCGGCGCAGCCGGGATCGGCGGCGATGGCCTCCTCGAAGGCTTTGGCCGCCGCTTCGTGGTTGTAGCCGTAGAGCCAGACAAGCCCGCGGTCGAAAGGGGCCTGGGCGTCGGACGATGTGGTGGTCACCGGCCGCCCGTAGCGACCGAGATCGAAGGTGTCTGTCATCACAGGCCTCCATCTGATTGCGCCGCGCATGACAGGATGCGTCAGATGCGGCGTCCTGCCGGACGACCTTACCACATGATGGACGGCGCGTCCGGTGAGACCACCTCACATGCCGGTTCACGATCGGTGTCACCTGCCCCTGAACCAGGCACCCGGGCATTCTCCTTGGACGTTCTCGTGAAAACAGGAGGAGAGACGCTACGCCGGGGAGGAATTCTCTACAGTCGCTGCAAGGAATCCGGACGGCTGAGCCGGATCGGACCCTCGCGAATAGCGATTCGCTCAGAAACCGTGCCGGCGCAGCTCTGCAGCAATGGCTGATCTCGACGCCACATCCCGGGTCGGAAAGGCGTTGAAGTAGTCGCGGGATGACGCGTCTGGCTTACGACGGCGCACCTCGTTCCTCCACCGCGCGGCGTCTTCGTGCTGATCGGCGAGCCCGAACGCGACGACCGCGATCATGGCGATCAGGAAATGTGCGCCGGGCGTTGCGGCCGCCCGCCCGGCCCATCGGGCGGCGGCTGCGTAGTCTCCCTGCTGCACCAGCATCTGTGCCCGGACGCCATGCATGCCGTAGAGGAGCGGGTCGAGAGGGCTCAGATCAAGCGCACTGTCGAGTTCAGCGTCTGTCGCCTTTCCGTCCCCGAGCAGCATCGATGTGAAGGCCGAGGCGTAGAAGCCCTGCGCACAGTTCGGATTGAGGACGGTGGCGCGCGACAGCCACTGGCGCGCGCCTTCGAGATCGTGGGTGAGCCAGTGCGACCGTCCCATCGTGAAGGTCACGAAGGGATCGAGCGGATCGAGTTCCAGACCGTGTTCGGCATGCCGCCGCGCTGCCGCGATGGCGGCGGGTATGTCCGGCGCGATGCGCAGGAAGGCGTCGAGGAAGCTCGTGAACGAGAGACCAGCCTGTGCTCTTGCCAGCATCGGATCCAGCCGCGCCGCGCACTCGAAATGATGCCTCGCGGCGGCGTTGTCCTTCGCCGTGAACCGGTAGAGGTGACGCAGCCCCAGATGGTAGTTCGCCCACGCATCGAACCGACCGGCGCCGGTCAGGAGCGCGAGCCGTGCCTCGGTCGCGGGGATGACGATGTCGAGCGCGGCGATTACGTGCGCGACAATGCGATGGCGGAGGTCGTCGATCTCGTCGACGGTGGCGGTCAGGCGTTCGCCCCAGATGCTTTCGGAAGTTCCGCTGTCCGTCAGCTCGATCGTGACAGCGAGATTGCGGCCGTCAGTTTCGAGAACGCCCGACAGGACGTACCTCACGCCGAGCGCCGACGCGACGAGCTCCATGTCCGGCTCGGGCTGACGGAAGCGGAAGGAGGACCCGCGCGCGGTGACGGACAGCCAACGCAGACGCGACAAAGCTTGGATGATCTCATGCGGGATCGCATCGGCGAGGATGGCATGCTGCTCCTCGAGGTCCCACAAGCGGGCGGTGCCGCAGGCGCCATGGTTCCAGACCAGCAGGTGACGCTGCGCATCGAGGAACCGGGCCCCGATGGCCCTCGGACTGCAGCGCCCCCGCTCCGCGGCGGCGGGCTCGAAGTCCGACATCTCGGGCAGCCACAGCCGGCCATCACGGTTCCA
>CAYTBD010000415.1:0-2605 GCA_964435755.1 uncultured Rhodobacterales bacterium | reverse complement strand
GTCTCGAACTGGGCCTCGGCCCGCTCGAAGCGCGCTTCGCTGACCCACCCTTCGTCCAGCAGTCGCCTCTGGCGCTCGAAATTCTCGCGGCGTTCGCTCAGCGTGGCTTGCGCGTTGGCAAGGTCGGCGCGGGCCGCCTCCACACTCAGGCGATAGGGCTCCGCATCGAGCGTCGCGAGCCTGTCGCCGGCCGACACGCGGTCGCCGATTTGCACCGCAACGCCCTCGACCGTGCCCGGAACGGCGAAGGCCAGCCGGCTCTCCCGGCCCGGCGTGACCGTGCCGGCAAGTCGTCGCTGAAAGGAATCCTCGGCGCTCTGGATCGTGTACGGCCGGATTGCTCGAGGCGGCTCATCGGACGCATCCGCGAGACAGTAACCGCTGGCCGCAAAGACCATCATCGCCGTCGCAAGGGTGGCTCGGACGCGCAACATTTCCCTCAAGCCCAAGTTCGCAACCGCAGCAGTCAAGAGCCATGCCCTTTTTCCGTCGCGATGCGAGCCAAACGACGCGACAGCGCGACGGTTCCAAGACTGCCCGAGGAGGTCTCTCAAGATGGCGAAGTACACGTCGAATTCTTCGGAGGCGCGCCCGAGGTGCTCTTCGCACGGCCAGACGGTCGCCCCAGACCTTGTCGCCAAGGATGAGGCGGATCGGACCGTCGAGATCATGCGCGGCGCTCATTATCATGCGCGGCGCTCACTCTTGATACCCTGTTCGACCGCGACGACGCAGATTTGACCGGAGACGCGGTACGCCGGAGTGCACCCTATCATTCGCAGTGCAGTTTTTTGGTCGAACCTACACCGTACTAGAAATCCAGGTTCGCGACGTTCAATGCATTCTGCTGGATGAAGTCCCGCCGGGGCTCCACGACGTCGCCCATCAGCTTGGTGAACAGGTCGTCCGCCTCCGCCACGTCGTCCACGCGGACCTGAAGCAGAGTTCGGGCCTCGGGATCGAGTGTCGTTTCCCAGAGCTGGTCGGGGTTCATTTCGCCAAGCCCCTTGTAGCGCTGAAGCGTGAGCCCCTTCTCGCCCTCCTCGAGGATCGCCTCCAGAAGCCCGAGCGGCCCGTAGATCGGCTGGCTTCGCTCCTTGCGCACCAGACCGGCCGGTCGCCCGTAGATTTCCTGCAGTCCCTCCGTGAACTCACCGAGCCGCCGCGCGCTGCCGGACCGGAGCACCGCCCCGTCGAGCACGCGCACCTCCTCGACCCCGCGCAGCATCCGCGTGAGCCGCAGACCCTTGTCCTGCGTCGGCCGGCCCTGCCAGCCGCGCTCGTACTCGACCGCGACGAGATCCAGCCGTTGTGCCACGCGGTCTGCGGCGCCCTGCAGGTCCTCCTCGATCACGCCCGGCAGAAACGCGCCGGCGATGGCGGCCTGCTCGAGGATCGTTTGCGAATAGGTGTTCGGGAACGTCTGCAGCACCCGCCGCACCTGACGCGCCTCCTCGACGACGCGCGCAAGATCCTGGCCGACGATTTCCTCACCCGAGCCGAGGCGGAGCACCGCCCCGTCCACGCCCTGCTGGATCAGGTAGTCGTCAAGCGCCGGCTGATCCTTGAGGTAGACCTCGGACTTGCCCCGCGCGACCTTGTAAAGCGGCGGCTGTGCAATGTAGAGATACCCGCCCTCGATGATCTCCGGCATCTGCCGGAAGAAGAACGTCAGAAGCAGCGTGCGGATATGCGCCCCGTCCACGTCCGCGTCGGTCATGATGACGATCTTGTGGTAGCGCAGCTTCGAGACGTCGAATTCGTCTCGCCCGATGCCGGTGCCGAGCGCGGTGATCAGCGTCCCGATCTCCTGGCTCGACAGCATGCGGTCGAACCGCGCCCGCTCCACGTTCAGGATCTTGCCGCGCAGCGGCAGCACCGCCTGGTTGGCGCGTGCGCGGCCCTGCTTGGCCGAACCGCCCGCGCTGTCGCCCTCCACGAGGAACAGTTCGCGCTTCTCGGGATTCTTCTCCTGACAGTCGGCGAGCTTGCCCGGAAGCGACGCCACGTCGAGCGCCGACTTCTTGCGCGTCATCTCCCGCGCCTTGCGCGCCGCTTCACGCGCCAGCGCCGCCTCGACGATCTTGCCCACGATCATCCGCGCGGGGCCAGGGTTCTCCTCGAACCACTCCGACAGCTTCTCGTTCATCAGACCCTCGACCGCGGGCCGGACCTCCGACGACACGAGCTTGTCCTTCGTCTGGCTGGAAAACTTCGGGTCGGGAACCTTCACGGACAGGACGCAGGTCAAACCCTCGCGCGCGTCGTCGCCCGAAAGGTTCACCTTCTCGCGTTTCGCGAGGCCGGAGGAGCCGGCATAAAGGTTGATCGTCCGCGTCAGCGCGCCCCGGAAGCCCGCCAGATGTGTGCCGCCGTCGCGCTGGGGAATGTTGTTCGTGAAGGGAAGAACCGTCTCGTGATAGCTGTCGTTCCACCACATCGCGACCTCGACGGTGATGCCGTCGCGCTCGCCCTCGATGAAGACCGGCTCGTCGATCAGCGGATGCTTGTGGCGGTCGAGGTATTTCACGAACTCCCGCACGCCGCCCTCGTAGAAGAGCTCAGATACCAGCGGCTCTGCGGGGCGCTCGTCCTTCAGCACGAT
>CAYTBD010000414.1:667-2608 GCA_964435755.1 uncultured Rhodobacterales bacterium | reverse complement strand
TCCGATCTGTGTGGTTGTAGACCACGTCCATGAGCACCTCGATCCCCGCTTCGTGGAGACGGCGCACCATCAGCTTGAACTCGTTGAGGTGCCCATCCTGCGTGAGATACCGCTGCGCGGGGGCGAAGAATCCGATCGTGTTGTAGCCCCAGTAGTTGCCGAGCCCTTTGTCGACGAGGTGCCCGTCGTCGTAGAACGACTGGATCGGCTGCAACTCGATGGAGGTGACGCCGAGCTTCACGAGATGGTCGATGACGGCCTCGTGGGCGAGGCCCTCGAAGGTGCCGCGCAGATGCGGGTCGACGTCTTCGCGCAGCGCCGTCATGCCTTTCACGTGCGCCTCGTAGACGATGGTCCGGCTCCACGGCGTCTCGGGCCGCACGTCGCTGCCCCAGGTGTGCGCGGGATCCACGACGACCGACTTCGGCATGACGAAGGCGCTGTCGCGGCGATCGAAGCTCAGATCTCCCTGGGAATGGCCGATCCGGTAGCCGAACAGCGCCGGATGCCAACGGAGATTGCCATGGTGAGCCAGCGCATAAGGGTCGAGCAGCAGCTTGTGCGGATTGAAGCGGTGCCCCGCCTCCGGCGCGTAGGGCCCGTGCACGCGGTAGCCGTAGAGCTGCCCCGGACGCACCTCGGGCAGATAGCCGTGCCACACCTGATGGGTGAACTCGGGCAGTTCGAACCGTTCGATCTCGCGCCGGCCACGCCGGTCGAAGAGGCAGAGCTCCACCTTCTCCGCATTCGCCGAGAACAGCGCGAAGTTCGTTCCCGACCCGTCCCACTGGGCGCCGAGCCGGATGTCGGAGCCCGCCTCGAGGCGCCGCGAGGTGTGCACCACCGGTGCGGCCGTGGCATCCATGATCAGTCCTCCGGGGTCAGGAACAGTGTCGCCAGCGGCGGCAGGGTAAGCGATGCGGAGCACGGCTGACCATGCATCGCTTCGCCGCGCGCGACGACCCGCCCGCCGTTCCCGGCGCCGGACCCGCCGTAGACGGAGGCGTCGGTGTTCAGGACTTCCCGCCAGTCGCCTTCCCGCGGCATGCCGATCCGGAAGCCCTCCCGGGCGACCGGCGCCATGTTCGAGACCACCACCACCGGGCGCGCACCATCGCCGCCGCGGCGAACGAAGCTGAAGACATTGTTCTCGGCATCGCCGCCGTCGATCCAGTGGAAGCCGTCCGGCGCACAGTCGCGCTCGTGCAGCGCGGGCTCGCCGCGATACAGCGTGTTGAGGTCGCGGATGAGGTGCTGGACGCCCCGGTGCGCGGGATCGTCGAGAAGGTGCCAGTCGAGCGACTGGTCGTGGTTCCATTCCCGCTCCTGACCGAATTCGCAGCCCATGAACAGGAGCTTCTTGCCGGGGTGGCCCCACATGAAGCCGTAATAGGCGCGCAGGTTGGCGAAGCGTTGCCACTGGTCGCCGGGCATCTTGCCAAGGAGCGAGCCCTTGCCATGGACCACCTCGTCGTGGCTGAGCGGCAGGACGAAGTTCTCGCTGTAGGCGTAGTGGATGCCGAAGGTCATCTCGTGGTGATGATACTTCCGGTAGATCGGATCCTGCGACATGTAGGCGAGCGTGTCGTGCATCCACCCCATGTTCCACTTGAACGAGAAGCCGAGCCCGTCCTCGGACACGGGCCGCGAGACCGCGGGGAAGGCCGTGCTTTCCTCCGCGATGGTCATCGCGCCGGGCACGCGGTCGGAGACCAGCTGGTTGGTTCCGCGCAGGAAGGCGATGGCGTCGAGGTTCTCGCGCCCGCCGAACTCATTCGGTATCCACTCGCCCTCGCTCCGGGAGTAGTCGAGGTAGAGCATCGAGGCCACCGCATCGACGCGCAGCGCGTCGATGTGGAACGCCTCCAGCCAGTAGACCGCGTTCGACCGCAGGAAATTCGCGACTTCGCGCCGGCCGAAATTGTAGATCAGCGTGTTCCA
>CAYTBD010000414.1:0-657 GCA_964435755.1 uncultured Rhodobacterales bacterium | reverse complement strand
CGTGTTCCAGTCCTGATGGAAGCCGAGCCGCGGGTCCTCGTGCTCGTAGAGCGCGGTGCCGTCGAAGCGCGCGAGGCCGTGCGCGTCGGACGGGAAATGCGCGGGCACCCAGTCGACGATGACGCCGATGCCCGCATTGTGGAGCCGGTCGACCAGCGTCGCGAAGCCCTCCGGCGGTCCGAACCGCGCGGTTGGCGCGAAGAGGCCGATGGGCTGGTAGCCCCAGGAGCCCGAGAACGGATGCTCGGCCACCGGCAGGAACTCGACGTGGGTGAAGCCGAGATCGGTGGCGTAGTCGATGAGTTGCGAGGCGAGCGCGTCGTAGTCGAGCATCTCGCCGTCGGCGCCCCGCCGCCAGCTGCCGAGGTGCACCTCGTAGATCGACATCGGCTTCTGGCGCGGGTCGCCCACGCCGCGCGTCGCGATCCACGCGTCGTCGCTCCACTCGTGCCGGATGTCGCCCTCGACGATCGAGGCCGTGGCCGGGGGCGGCTCGGTGCGGAAACTGAAGGGGTCGGCCTTGAGCGGCTGAAGATGCCCGTAGGCGCCGAGGATCTCGAACTTGTAGATCTCGCCCCTGCCGATGCCGGGCAGGAAGATCTCCCAGACGCCGGTCGCGCGGCGCCGGCGCATCGCGTTGCGCCGGCCGTCCCAGGC
>CAYTBD010000413.1:0-2611 GCA_964435755.1 uncultured Rhodobacterales bacterium | reverse complement strand
TTGGAAGGCCGGGCCGACTTCGAACAGCGCGAGGTCGGCGATCCCGCGCGCCTGATTCCGTGCCGCCGCGCGCAGAAGCGCGGGCAGAAGGTCGGGCCGCATGTGCGTCAGGTCCGACGAAATCGGGTTCTCGAGCTTCGTCGCCTCGCCGCCGCCCCCGAAACGCGCCGCCGCCTCGGCGTCCAGGAAGGAGTAGGTGACGCATTCGTTATAGCCGAGCGCCGCCATGGTCCGCCGCGCGATCTGCTCGCGCGTTTGCGCCTGCGTCAGGATCGGGCGCGGCACGCCCGCCTGCGCGCGCGGAAGCGGCTTTGCCTGAAGCTTCGTCAGAGAGGCGATGCGCGCCACCTCCTCCACGAGATCCGCCGCGCCCTGCACGTCCGGCCGCCACGACGGCGGATGCGCCATGTCGCCTTCGAGCCGGAAGCCCAGAGCGGTCAGAGTTCGCCGCTGCTCCTCCGCGGGGATGTCCATGCCGACGAGCGACTGCACGTGGTCGGTGTCGAGACGGTAGGCCCTGTCGGTGTCGATCACCCCGCCGTCGGCCGTGACCTCCGACGCCTGCCCGCCGCAGAGATCGAGGATCATCCGCGTCGCCGCCTCGAGCCCCGGCAGCGTGAACTCCGGGTCGACTCCCCGTTCGAAGCGATATCGCGCGTCCGAATTGATCTTCAGTGCCCGGCCCGTCGCCGCGATGGTGATCGGATCCCAGTAGGCGCTTTCGAGAAAGACGTTCACCGTCTCGCCCGTGCAGCCCGAATGCGCCCCGCCCATGATCCCCGCGATGCTCTCGGGGCCGGCGTCGTCCGAGATCACCATCATCCCCGGCGAAAGCGTGTAGTCCTTTTCGTCGAGCGCGCGGATCGTCTCGCCACCCTCGGCCGGGCGAATGCGCAGGGTCCCCGTCACGATATCCGCATCGAAGACATGCAGCGGCCGGTTCTGATCGTAGGTGAAGAAGTTGGTGATGTCGACGAGCGCCGAGATCGGCCGGAGCCCGATCGCCTTCAGGCGATCCTGAAGCCACCGGGGGCTCGGCCCGTTCGTCACGCCGCGGATCACGCGGCCGGTGAAGTGCGGGCAGCCTCTCTCTTTCAGCGCGGGGTCGATCTCCACCCTGATCGGGCTTTCGAAGGTGCCTGCGACCGGCTCGACCTCACAGGGCCTGAGCCTGCCGATCCCGCGCGCCGCAAGGTCGCGCGCAACGCCGCGCACGCCCAGCGCGTCCTGACGGTTCGGCGTGATCGCGATCTCGATGACGGGATCGACCTTGCCGGGATCGTTCTGCGCGAGCCAGTCGGTGAAGCTTTCGCCGACCTCGCCCGACGGCAGTTCGATGATCCCCTCGTGCTCGTCGGAAAGCTGCATCTCCCGCTCCGAGCACATCATGCCATGGCTCTCCACGCCCCGGATCTTGCCGACCTGGATCGTCGTGTCGATGCCGGGAACGTAGGTGCCGGGATGGGCGACGACGACCGTGATTCCCTCGCGCGCATTGGGTGCGCCGCAGATGATCTGCTTTTCGCCCTGATCCGTGGCGACGACGCAGACCCGAAGCCTGTCGGCGTCCGGGTGCCGCTCGGCCTTCAGCACCTTGCCGATTGTGAAATCGGCAAGCCGCGCTGCCGGGTTCTCGATCTCCTCGACCTCGAGACCGAGGTCGGTCAGCGTCTCGGCGATCTCGTCCACCGAGGCCGTCGTCTCCAGATGTTCCTTCAGCCAGGACAGCGTGAATTTCATGGGCCGGCAGCCTTATTCCTCAAGGTCTGCGGCCTCTTACCTCAGCCGTCCCGGCGGGGAAAGGCCCCCTCGGCGCTCCCCGGACGCGATGCCCTAGTCGACCGGATCGCTCGGCGTGACGTCGGCGTCGACGTTCGGCGTCGCGTCGGCATCTGTCGCGTCCTCGCGCAACAGCCAGCCCCCGCCGTCATCGTGGCTTCCGGCCCACGCCAGCAGGACGAGCAGGACGATCACGGCGCCGATGATCAGAGGCCACTTCATGCCGCGATCGCTCACCCGCGGATAGACGGTCTCCCGTGGTTCGCGAGCGTCGTCTGGGTCTTTCGCCATGGCTGATCCTCCTTTCCTTTCCGACGTGACCGCCGGGCGCAACCGCCCGGCGCGGTCAGCGCCGCCGTCAGCCGGTCCTCTCGGGTCCGATCAGTCGATCGGTTCGACAGGCACGATCTCGCCTTCGACTTCGTCGCCGGCCTCTTCGGCTGCGTCGCCTGTCTCTTCGGCCGCGTCTTCCAGCGCATCGCCGGTCTCTTCGGCCGCGCCCTCCAGCGCATCGCCGGTCTCTTCCGCGGCGCCTTCCAGTGCATCGCCGGTTTCCTGCGCCGCGTCGCCGATGGCATCTCCGGTGGCCTCGGCACCTCCCTCGAGGGTCTCACCGGCGTCCTCGAGCGCCGTATCGGTGTCGGTGTCGGCGGGCGCGCCGGCCGCGTCCTCCTCGATCACCGTCGCGTCATCCACCGGCGCGGTTGCCATGGTGTCGCGGTCGTTCCAGCCGAATACCCACGCAAGAAGCACAAGCACCACGATGACCGCGACGCCGATCCAGACCCAGCGCATCGCACCGCCGCTGCGGGTGGGCTCGGTCACTTTCGGA
>CAYTBD010000412.1:0-2618 GCA_964435755.1 uncultured Rhodobacterales bacterium | reverse complement strand
CGCCTGGTAGAAACTGTTGAACTGCGTCACCAGCACCGTGAACATCAGCGCGATCGCGGTGAGGAAGGCGCCGACGAGAAAGCTGGCCGCATCCTCCTGTTCCTCGGCCTCGCCGGCGAAGGACCACGAGACGCCCTCGGGCAGGTCCATGGCCTCGAGGGCGGACCGCAGGGCGGCGATCTGATCGTTCACCAGAAGCCCCGGCGCGACGTTCGACTCGATCGTGACCACGCGGGCCTGGTCGATCCGCTTGATCGTGCCGGTGCGCGGCTGCGGCTCGAAGGTGACGAAGTTCGAGATCGGGACGAGCCCCGTGCGGGTCGGGACCCGGAGGCTGCGGAGTTCTTCCAGCGTGCGCGCCTCCACCGGGAAGCGCAGGCGGATGTCGACCGAGCCGTCGGCATAGTCCGGCCGGTAGTCGGCGACGGTGATGCCCTGGGTGAGAAGCTGCACGGCCTGACCGAGCAGGCTGACGTCGGCTCCGAACCGCGCCGCCTCGGTCCGGTCGAGCTGGAGGCTCCATTCGATGCCCGGCAGCGGCCGGGTGTCGGTCACGTCGGTGAAGCCCCCGATCTCCGCCATGGCGGAGCGGACCCGCTCGACGACCTCGTCCTGCGTTTCGGGATCGGCCGTTCGGATTTCGAGCCGCACGGGCTTGCCGGTCGTCGGCCCCTGCTGCTGGCTCTGCACCTGGACGTCGATGCCGGGGATCCGCGCCATCTCGGTGCGGATGTCCTCGCCGATCTCGGCGGCGGTCCGGCGCTCGTCCCAGTCCTCGAGTTCGAGCTGGATCGTGCCGATCACCTCCTCGTCCGCGCGGCGGTCGGAGCCGGTGCGTGCATAGACGCTGGCCACGCCTTCGTAATCGACCAGCCGCTCCTCGACCTCGCGGACGAGCGCGTCCTGCTCCCAGATCGAGAAACTGTCGCGGGCGCGGACCGTGACCTGCATGAACTCGGGCTCGATCTCGGGGAAGAACGTGACGCCGGTGCCGTATTTCGAATAGGCGGTGAAGGCGCCGAGAAGCAGCGCGAGCGCGAGAAGGAGCGTCGTGACCGGGCGCAGGATCGACCAGTCGAGCGCGCGGGCGTAGAGGCCGGTGAAGGCGCCGGCCATGCGCGGGTCGCCGTCCTCCGCGGCGTCGAGAACGCGGCGGCTGCGGGCGGTCTGCGGCTGCTTGCGCCCGATGACGCCACCGAGGACGGGAATGAAGATCAGCGCCATGAAGAGCGAGGCGGTGAGCGTGAGGATCACCGTGATCGGCAGGAATTTCATGAATTCGCCGACGGTGCCGGTCCAGAAGAGGAGCGGGAAGAAGACGCTGAGCGTCGTCACAGTGGAGGCGATGATCGGCCACGACATGCGCTTGGCGGCGTGGGCGAAGGCGTCGGGCGGGCTGTCGCCCTCGTGCATGCGCCGATCCGCGAGTTCGGTCGTCACGATCGCGCCGTCGACGAGCATGCCCACGACGAGGATCAGCGAGAACAGGACGACGATGTTCATCGTGTAGCCCATGAACCAGATCGCGGCGACGCCCGAGAGGAATGCGCCGGGGATGGCGAGGCCGACGAGAACCGCCGAGCGCAGGCCAAGCGCCCAGACCACGACGACCATCACGAGGATGACGGCCGTGATGACGTTCGCTTCGAGGTCGTCCAGGATCGTCCTGACCTGCTCGGCCTGATCCTGCAGGTAGTCGATCCGGACGCTGTCGGGCCAGCTCTCCTGCGCCGTCTCCATCGCGTCGCGCACCGCCTCGACCGTGGCGATCACGTTGGCGCCGGTGCGCTTCTTGACCTCGAGGGCGAGCGCCGGCTGTCCGTCGATCCGCGCGAACCCGTCCGGATCGACATAGGTCGGGCGGATCGTCGCGACGTCGCCGAAGGTGACGACGGTGTCGCCGCGCACCTTCACGGGAAGCTCCATGAGGTCGTCGACATCCTCGATGAGACCGGGAACCTTGAGGACGAGGCGCCCCGCCCCCGTCTCGATGGCGCCGGCCGCGATCAGCCTGTTGTTGCGGCTGATCTGGCCGATGAGCTCCTCGAAGGAGATGTTGTAGGTCTCGAAGATCGTCGGATCGATCACGACTTCCAGAAGCTCGTCGCGCGCCCCGCCGATATCGACCTCGAGCACGCCGGAGATCGCCTCGAGCCGGCCCTGCAGGTCCTCGGCGAGGCTGTTGAGGGTGCGTTCGGGCACCGGCCCCGAAAGCACGGCGGTCAGAATCGGGAAGAGCGCGATGTTGACCTCGTTGACCGAAGGCTCCGTCGCGTCCGCCGGAAGGTCCGTCTGCGCCCGATCGACCGCTTCGCGCACGGCGTCCATCGCCGCGTCGCTGTCGAAGCCGGGTTCGAACTCCAGCGTGACCGAGGCGAAACCTTCGCCGGCGCTGGCGCTCATCTCCCGCAGGCCGGTCACCGAGGAAAGCTCGGTCTCCAGCGGCTCGACGAGAAGCCGTTCGGCATCCGCGGGCGCGATGCCCTCCAGCGTCGTGACGACGTAGATCGTCGGGATCGGGACATCCGGCGCGGCTTCCTTGGGGATGCGGTCGTAGGCGATGGCGCCGGCGGCGAGGACGAAAAGCAGCACCATCGACACGACGCGCGAGCGCGAGA
>CAYTBD010000411.1:0-2647 GCA_964435755.1 uncultured Rhodobacterales bacterium | reverse complement strand
CGGGTTCGACGGCGAGTTGAAGATGAGCCACTTCGTGCGCGGCCCGATCGCCGCGTCGAGCTGTTCCGGCGTGATCTTGAAGCCCCGCTCGAGCGCGCCCGCGATCACCACCGGCTCCGCCCCCGCAAGCCGCACCATGTCGGGATAGCTCACCCAGTAGGGCGCGGGCACGATCACCTCGTCGCCGGGGCCGAGCGTCGCCATCAGCGCGTTGTAGAGCACCTGCTTGCCGCCGGTCCCGACAGTCACCTCCTCGGGCGCGTAGTCCAGACCGTTCTCGCGCCGGAACTTGTCGCAGATCGCGGCCTTCAGCTCCGGTATCCCGTCGACCGCCGTGTAGCGCGTCCGACCCTCGTCGATCGCGCGCTTGCCGGCCTCGCGGATATGTTCGGGCGTGTCGAAGTCGGGCTCTCCGGCCGACAGGCCGATCACGTCGCGCCCGGCCACCTTCATCTCGGCGGCCTTCGTCGTCATCGCGATGGTGGGCGAAGGTTTCACGCGCGCGAGTGTCGCGGACAGGATCGACATGGTCGCCTCCGGTTGGACTTGGGCTCCCGCCTCTGTAGAGTAGGCACCGACATCCATTCAAGACGAGACGGGAGGAGGCGGTTCGATGACATCGGCGCCCGACAACGACACCGATTGGTATTCCGACGACGCGGCGACATTCGGCGACCGCATCACCGGCGCGCGCGAGGCCGTGGGCCTCAGCCAGGAGGACCTGGCGCGGCGCCTGGGCGTCAAGCTCAAGACCATCCGCGCCTGGGAGAACGATCTCGCCGAGCCGCGCGCGAACAAGCTCCAGATGCTCGCGGGCCTGCTCAACGTGTCGATTCGCTGGCTCCTCACCGGCGAGGGCGACGGCCTCTCGTCCCCTGAGGAGGCCGATGTGCCGGCGGAGATCACCGCGCTTCTCACCGAGCTTCGCGACGTGAAATCCCAGCTCATCCGGACGGCGGAACGCGTCGCTCTGATCGAGAAGAAGCTCCGCACCGCGGCGCGCCAGACGGCATGACCGACGAGATCACGCTGAAGCGCCTCAGGATGCGGTCGTCGCGGCGGGGCATCAAGGAGATGGACCTGATTCTCGGGTCCTTCTCCGACACCGAACTGGCGCGGCTGGACGGCGACGACCTCGCGCTCTACGAGGACATGCTCTCCGAGAACGATCAGGACCTCTACAACTGGGTCAGCGGCCGCGACCCCGCGCCGGCCCGTTTCGCGGGCCTGATCGACAGGATCGCCTCGCACGCGCAGGGCATCGCCGCTCCAAATCGTTCCGCTTAACCGAAAATTCGGCTTTTGCCGCGAAACCTCTTCGCCACATCTGAGTGCGGAGAGCGACATGAGCATCATCCAGGACTTCCGGGCGTCGGCGCCGCGCGACTTCTCGGAGGATTATCTCGACAGCCTGTCGATGATCGAAAGGCTGCACCGGCTGCTTCTCGACGTCATCAAGGACGAATTCGAACGGCTGGGCATCCTCGAAATCAACGCGGTGCAGGCGCTCCTCCTCTTCAACGTCGGCGAGAACGAGGTCACGGCGGGGGAACTCAAGACGCGCGGCTACTACCAGGGCTCGAACGTCTCCTACAATCTGAAGAAGCTGGTGGATCTCGGCTACATGCATCACGAGCGCTGCCAGATCGACCGGCGCTCGGTCCGCGTCCGCCTGACGCCGAAGGGACGGGAGCTTCGGCAGGTCCTGTCGACCCTTTTCGGCCGTCACGTGGCGTCGCTCGAACGGGCGGAGCGCTTCGGCGAAGACAGGATGACGGGTCTCATCGACTCCCTCGGCCGGATCGAGCGCTTCTGGACGGAACAGATCCGCTACATCTACTGAAACGGTCGGGTCCTCGGTGCCTCCAACGCCCCGACGGCCATGCCCTGCAACTCTCTCAGGAGTTTCCGCGTCATCGCCGCCGCGAAGTCCTCGTAACCCAGCGCGGCCTCCACGAACGCGTCGGGACCGTGGATCACCTCGGCCCGGAAGTAGGCCATGAGTTCGGGTATGTTGGTCTGGCGGTCGTCGTCGCCGCGCGCGTCGTCCTGACCGATCACCAGCGCGTTGACCGTCGCGCCCGTCAGCGCGCCGCGCGCGTAGACGTCGCGCGGGGCCGGCCAGTCGTTGTTCTTGCCGTCTCCCGAGACGTCGACCGTCCGCGTCCAGCAGCCCGGCCCTTCGGCGAGGCGCCGCTCCGCGTATTCGAGCGCGGCGCCGAGACCCGTCGATTGCGGCGCCGGTATCCGCGCGGTTCCCGCCAGAACGGCGATCACGCCATCGATGGCCGCGGTCCCGGTCAGGCTCGTCCACGGCACGATGTCCCGTTGAAAGCGCCCCGAGGACCACTCGAAGACGAGAAGTGACACCGGCGTCTCTGGCATCGCGAGAAGCGCTCCGCGCACCCGGCCGTCATTGAGGGCCGTCGCCACCCCGTCGAGCTGGAGACGGTACTCCCGGTCGTCCACCGAGCCCGAGACGTCCAGCGCGAGAATCAGCGCCTGTCGGCAACCGGCGCCGGCCGCCGTCGCGCCCGCGATCGCGGCGAGCGCGACGGAGAGTGCACGCAGCCCGATCCGCAGGCGGCGCGCGCGGCTCATCCTACCAGTGCCCGGTGTTGCCCATGCTCGCCCAGGGCTCCGCCGG
>CAYTBD010000410.1:0-2661 GCA_964435755.1 uncultured Rhodobacterales bacterium | reverse complement strand
CTGGAACTCTTCCGCGATCACCCGCTCAGCGTGGAAATCCATCGTCAGGTAGGGGTCGGCCCAGTTGCCGGTGATGCCCAGGCGCTTGAACTCCTCGCGCTGGATGTCGATCCAGCCTTCGGCGAACCGGCGGCACTCCTGCCGGAAGTCGACGACGTCCACCTTGTCCTTGTCCAGCCCCTTCGCGCGGTACTGCTCCTCGATCTTCCACTCGATGGGCAGGCCGTGGCAGTCCCAGCCCGGGATGTAGCGCGCATCGCGCCCCATCATCTGCTGCGAGCGGACGACCATGTCCTTCAGGATCTTGTTCAGCGCGTGCCCGATATGCAGGTGGCCGTTTGCATAGGGAGGGCCATCGTGAAGGGTGAAGGGCTCCCGCCCCTCCTTCTTGCGCAGGCGGTCGTAGACACCGATCTTCTCCCATCTTTCCAGCCATGCGGGCTCGCGGGCCGGGAGTCCGGCGCGCATCGGAAAATCGGTTCTGGGCAGGTTCAGCGTGTCTTTGTAGTCAGGCGTGTCGGCACACATCGGACGTGTCCTCGGGCAATTCTCACAATGTTCGGAAGGGGCGGCGCGGGATCCCGTGCGCCTTGTCCCGGCGTCTCAGAGAGGCGCCGGGCCCGTAATTCGAATGACGATTACCGCGCAGTTCATCATGGCCCGGGCTTATAGGACGGTCCCGGTCCGGGGTAAAGGCGCGTGATCGGGCCCCCGCGCGAGCCGGTCATTCCCGCGACGGGAAGAGACCCGTCAACGCCCGCTGCACGATGCGCGTGACGGAGGGCCGGCGCTGGCCGAGGAAGGGAAGCGGCCGGCAGACCTCCATCGCGGCGATGCCGACCCGGGCGGTCAGCGCGCCGTTGATGACGCCCTCGCCGAAACGGCGCGACACCTTTGTCAAGAGATGTCCCCCGCCGACCGATCCGATCAGGTCGTCGCCCACGGCGACGGCGCCGGTGGCGACGAGGTGGGAGAAGACGGCGCGGGTCAGCCGCCAGCTTTCGACCGCGCCCGACCGGCCACCGTAGATCTCTGCGATGCGGCGGATCATGCGGACGTTCGCGGCCAGTGCCGTCGCAACATCGGCGAGCGCTATGGGAACGAGCGCGGTGACGGTCGCCACCTGGCGCGCGGCCGCCTCCACCTCGAGGCGCGCGGCCGCGTCGAGGGGGGCGAGGAGTTCCGCCTCGGCGAGACCGAAGAGCGCGTCGGCATCGAAGGCGTCATCCCGCCGTTCCGCGAGCCGGTCGCGGCCCCATTTCATGTCCGGCCGTCCGGCGTAGAGCGTCGCGATGCTGTCGGTCACCGCCCGGGCCGCGGCCAGATCGTTCGCGGACCGCGCCGCCGCGGCGGCCTTGTGGATGTGGTCGAGCCGCGCGAGACGGGCGAGCGCCGCCCATTCCCGGATCACGATCGCGAGGCAGACGAGGAGGAAGAGACCGAGCAGCCCAAGCGCCGTGTACCCGAGGATCGCATTGCGCGCGATGAGCCCTGTCACGAAGTCCCAGGCCCAGAGCGAGAGGCCGAATACGACGAGCGCGCCGAGGAGCCGCCAGAACCACCGCGCGAGCACGGAAGATCGCCGCGATGCGAGCGCGGCGGCGGTCTTCATCGCCTGCCCCGACGGCGGTGGCGCATCCTCCGGGATCGGCGGTGCGTCGGCCGGCGTCACGCCCGGCGTCTCCTCGTCGAGCTCGAGGAGCACGGGTCCCTCACGGCGGTCAGCCATCCTTCGCGGTCCCCCTCTTCATCCATGCCGACCATGCCAAGACCGGGATCATCTCACGCGGTCCCCGAACAGGAATTCCGCTGCCCGGTCGAGCCGGATGTGAGGCGGGCCCTCTCCGGGTTTGAGCGTCAGCGGCTGCGGGGCGAAGGACATGATGGAATAGTCGGCGTCGAGCCATGCCTCCGCGCCGGATCGCGCGGGCGAGAGGAGTTGCGAGGGATCCTCCGGAAGCTTTCCCGGATACATCGCGGCCCGCTTGCCCGTGGCCTCGAGGATGCCGCGGACGACGTCGAGCCTGCGGCCCTCGTGATCGACCGTGTCCTCAGTCGTGGCGCGCAGCGCCGCGATCGACATCGCGTCGGTGCGGGCGCCCGCGAAGTCCGCCCGGTCCCGCGCGTCGCGCATGAGGGCCTCCATGATCGCGGTCAGCTGCGGGTGCTGGCGGTGATGGAGGTGGTCGGCCTTGGTCGCCGCGAACAGGATGCGTTCGACCCGCTTGCCGAGGAGGAGCTGCGTCAGAAAGGCGTTCCGGCCCGGGCGGAAGGCCCCGAGGATGTCGCTCATCGCGTTGCGGAGGTCTTCGACCGCCCGCGGCCCGGCGTGGATCGCACCGAGCGCGTCGACAAGCACGACCTGCCGGTCGATACGGGCGAAATGATCGCGGAAGAACGGTTTCACGACCTCGCGCTTGTAGGCTTCGTAGCGGCGCTCGAACTCGCGCCAGACGCTGCCGCGCGGACTCGAGGCCGGACGCGGGAGCGGCGCGAATGTGAGAACGGGAGAACCGGCGAGGTCGCCGGGCAGAAGAAAGCGCCCGGGCGTGCAGTCGTAGAGGCCGGCTTTCCGGGCCTCCGCGAGATAGCCGGTGAAGGCGGCGGCGAGCGCCTTGGCGTCGGGTTCGTCAAGCTTCGCGGCGGGATCGAGGGACGCCA
>CAYTBD010000409.1:384-2678 GCA_964435755.1 uncultured Rhodobacterales bacterium | reverse complement strand
CAACAAGAGCCAGGGCCAGCGCGACCGCGCCATCGCGGCGTTCCGCAGCGGTGATCTGCGGGTTCTGGTGGCGACCGACGTGGCCGCCCGCGGGCTCGACATTCCCGGCGTCCGGCACGTCTACAACTACGACCTGCCGACCGTGCCCGATGTCTACGTGCACCGCATCGGCCGCACTGCGCGGGCCGGGCGTGACGGATCGGCCATCACCTACTGCTCGCCCGCCGAACATTCGGAGCTTCGCGCGATCCAGAAGACGATGGGCAGCGCCATCCCCGTCGCCAGCGGACAGGCTCCCGCAGCCGAGCGCCCGAGCGGCGGACGCCCCGGGGCCGCGAAACGCCGTCGTCCCGGCCGCGGCGCCAAACAGCGCCGCGCCGCGTAAGAGGCCGGACAAGGGACCGCGCCCCGCCCCGTGCCGGGGCGCGCGCCCTGCCCGTCCGCTACATCGGCTCTATGACCCCGCAGGCGACCCGATCGCCGGTGCTCGACGGGTCCATGTAGGTATCGGGCTCGGAATGGACGATCACGGCAGCGCCGTCGTCGTCCATCAGTTCCTCGAGCGATGTGAGCTGCGTATAGAAATCCGCCATCGCGTTGCCGTCGCTGTCGACGTGGATCATCGGCAGGTCACCGGCATGAGGGCCGGCCTCGTTCAGGAAGCCGTGCTCGTTTCCGTCGGGCGCGAAGTGTCCGCCCGCCGCCTCGAAGTCGGGCGAACATGCGCCGGTCTCGTGCAGATGGAATCCGTGCGCGCCCTCGTCGAGGTTCACCGCGACCACGCGCACCACGATTCCCTCGGGCGCGGAGTGGAACTCCACGGTGCCGTGCTCGGCTCCGTCCGGACCCATCAGCCTCGCCGTGGCGTCCTGCGCGACGGCGGCCGCCGGGAGCAGGCAGAGGCTCGTCAGCATCACGAAGCGGTTCATGTCGGTTCTCCTTTCTGTGCTGCTCACCGAGAACCGCCGCCCACCATCCGTCGTTCACTCACATAAGCGAGAGCATCTTCCGCCCGGCGTCACGGGACCGTAAGCACCGCGCAGTCCGCATGGGTCGAGACCTTCTGCGACACGCTGCCCTGAAGGAGACGCGCGAAGACGCCGAGTCCGCGCCGTCCCATCACGATCATGTCGGCGCCGGTCTCGCGCGCGGCGGCCAGGATCTTTTCCGCGTAGTCGCCCTGCGGCACCTTCTGCGCGACGACCTCGGCCCCGAGAGCCTGCGCCCGGTCCGCCGCGCGACGGGCGACCTCCTCGCCCATGACGGTGATGAGCCGCGCGTGCACCGCGTTTTCGTCACTGGCGCGGAACAGGTCGCCCATCGTCCCCGGCACGTTGTCCAGCACCGGCTGCCGCTCCCGCGACGCGACGCGCAGAAGGTGCTCGGTCTCGGCCATGCGCTCGAACTCCGCGGCCGCCGCGCCGTGCATCAGCACGTGAACGATGGTCAGCTTCGCCCCCAGCGCCGCGGCGATGCGTGCCGCCATGTCCACCGCGCGCCCGGCCGTGGCCGAGCCGTCTGTCGCCACAATGATGTTCTCCATCGCGATACTCCCCTTCAGATGCTTCCGGGGAAGCCTAGACGGTGAGCGCCGGGCGACGGTTGAGTTCCCGCAATCGCGCCGCGATCAGAGCTTTTCGAAGGTGATCAGCACCTCGCCGATGTCGATCCCGAAGCGCTGCATGTAGGCCCGGTTCAGGAGCCTGTCCTCCGACAGCAGCCACATCCAGTCGTCGAAGCTCACGCGCAGGGTCTCCGCCTCCCCATCGGCGCTCGGGACCGGCAGGTCGATCGTGTAGCGCCAGTTGAACGCATCGCCGCTCTCCTGGCCGGTCGCCACGCCGATCACTCCGGGCGCGGTGCCCTCCCAACTGTCCGGCCCGGTCTTGCGCAGCGTCCAGACCCGCCGCTCCGTCGAGCCGTCCTCGTAGGCGAAGTCCTCGACGAGGCGCAGGCGCTCCCCGTCCCAGTCGCCCGCGATTTCCACTTCGAATCGGCGGCGGACCGTGCCGAAGATGTCCTGAAACTGACCGTAGGCGACGAGGTCTCCGTCGAAGAACTCCTCGAGGTTCAGTTGCCTGTCGGAGAGCGCCGGATCGTCGAGCGACGGCTTTCCGGTGCAGGCGGCGAGCAGGACGACCGAGGCGACGGCGGCGGCGCGAAGACTGTTCATGCTCTTGATACGCACCAAGAACGTTACCGGATGACCCGGCAGCGTCTCGCCACGGGAATCGCACGCTTTCCATGTGCCGGCTTCCCGGCAAATCTTGCCAGGACGCCGGTTAGCGGCTAGG
>CAYTBD010000409.1:0-374 GCA_964435755.1 uncultured Rhodobacterales bacterium | reverse complement strand
GCGCACCCATGCTTGACGATGCAGACGACATCCACCCGCTCTTTCACGGTGCGCCGAAGACGACGGAGTTCCGCAAGCTCCGGAAACGGATCGTCGCGAACGTGCGCGAGGCGGTCGAGCAGTACGGGATGATCGAGCACGGGACACGTCGTGCCGAAGGCGCGCCAACGGACAGGTGGCTCGTCTGCCTTTCGGGCGGCAAGGACAGCTACACCCTGCTCGCCGTGCTTCACGAGTTGCAGTGGCGGGGTCTTCTCCCGGTCGACCTGCTCGCCTGCAACCTCGACCAGGGCCAGCCCGGCTTTCCGGCCACCGTGCTTCCCGAATTCCTCGAGAAGATGGGCGTGCCGCACCGGATCGAATACCAGGACACC
>CAYTBD010000408.1:0-2686 GCA_964435755.1 uncultured Rhodobacterales bacterium | reverse complement strand
GTCCTCGGTCGAGGTGACGAGGAACCCCTTGTCCTGCAACTCCCGGTTCAGGAGCTGGACACCGGCCTCGGCGTTGTCGCCGCCGGTGTTGGGCACCATCCGGGGATCGTTGATCCCGACGTTCTCGGTCTCTTTCACTCCCATTCCAGCGCTCCCTTCTTCCATTCGTAGGCGAAGCCCACGGTCAGGACCCCGAGGAAGACCATCATCGACCAGAACGCCACGTCGGTGATCCCGCCGAACGCCACCGCCCAGGGAAACAGGAACGCGATTTCGAGATCGAAGATGATGAACAGGATCGACACGAGGTAGAACCGCACGTCGAATTTCATCCGCGCATCGTCGAAGGCGTTGAAGCCGCATTCGTAAGCGGAAAGCTTCTCTGCATCCGGATCGCTGGGGGCGGCCAGGGCGGCGGCGAGGATCAGGATCAGACCCAGACCGATGGCGAGGCCGAGAAAAATGAGGATTGGGAGATACTCCCTCAGGAGGTCATCCACGGTCGGCTCCTTCCCGTGCATCTCGTGCGCACGTCTCGTTGGCTGGTTGGTACCTACTCCCCTCGCCCCGGTGGGTCAATGCGACCTCCGCGAGAATTGAGGTCCACCGCGCCTGTCAGACGCAGTCGATCGGGCCGATCGGTGATCTTGTGATCACAGAGATCGCCTGCGTCCGCGACGCATGGCAAAAGACGGCGGTCTGTCGGAACTGCCCGGCGCTCAGGCTGCCACGAACTCCAGCGCGATCCCGTTCAGACAGTGCCGCTTGCCTGTCGGCTGCGGCCCGTCGTCGAAGATATGGCCGAAGTGACTGCCGCAGCGGCTGCAATGCACTTCGGTGCGCACCATGAAGAGCTTGCGGTCGGGCTTCGTGCCGACGGCATCGGGCAGCGATTGCCAGAAGCTCGGCCATCCGGTGCGGCTGTCGTACTTGTGCTCCGACGAATAGACGGCGAGATCGCAGCCTTTGCAGTGGTAGGTGCCGGGGTCGTAGACCTTGTCGAGCGGGCTGGACCCCGCGCGCTCGGTCCCTTCCTCGCGCATCACGTCGTATTCCTGCTCGCTCAGCATCGCGCGCCATTCGGCCTCGCTCCGCGTGACCTCGAAGTCGCCCTGCGCGGCATCGGATCGGCGAACGAACGGCAAGCCGGCGAGCGGCAGGGCGGCGGCGGAAAGAAGTAGCGTTCTGCGGTTCATGAGTCGGTCCTCCGTTGCCACGAATGTGCGGCCATGCGAGGCCGCGCGCAACGGACCTCCCCGGATCGTGAGCGAGGAGGAGAAGACAGTGATCGGCGGGATGCGCCGCTAGCCGGTCGCGGTCCCGACGCCCGGCGCCGCCATCCGGCGAAGCGCCGCGACCTTTTCGGGGTTGTCCCGGACCCAGTCAGCGTGCCGCTGCTGTCCGATCCGAAGCGCGCGCTCGCGCCGCTCCGGGCCGGCCGCGAGTTCGGCCCGCTCCTCACCTTGAAGATGTGCCGCGCGGAGCGCATCCCAGCTTGCCCGGGCCGCGCGCGCCTCGGCGGGCGACATCGGCCGGTTCCGTGAAATCGCGTCACAGACGAGATACGCGTAGAGAATTGCACCGATGGATTGCATGTGACGGTCCTCCGCTGGCCTGGCCGATCGCGACGACCGGCATGACCCAGCATCACGGCAAGGCGTCACGGGCCGCGTGAAGCGGGCGTCAAGGACGCATTAGCAATGGGTGAAATCCGGGCGGGACGGCCTCAGTCGCGCACCCAGCCCGGCGGTCGCTTCTCGAAGAAGGCCGCGATGCCCTCGGGCGCCTCGTCGGCCTCCCACGTGCGCACCAGCGCCGCGATCGTCCGCTCGATGACCGCGTCGTCGATCCGGGGGCCAAGCTCGCGGACGAGCGCCTTCGCCGCCGCGACCGCCCCCGGCGCCGCGGCGAGATACGGCGCGATCTCCGACTCGATCGCCGCGTCGAGATCCGCCTCCGGCACCGCCTTCGCCAGAAGGCCCAGCGCCACCGCCTCCTCCGCGTCGAAGAGCCGGCCTGAGAAGAACACCCGCCGCGCCCGGGCCTCGCCCATCCGCGCCACGACATAGGGCCCGATCGTGGCCGGGATCAGCCCGAGCCTGACCTCCGTCAGCCCCATCTTCAGTCCGTCTGCGCCGATCGCCACGTCGCACACGGACGCCATGCCCACGCCGCCGCCGAAGGCATTGCCGTGAACCCGCCCGATCAGCGGCTTCGGCAGGTCGTTCAGCGCGCGCAACATGGTCGCGAGCTTCCGGGCCTCCCGCGCCCGCGTCTCCGCGTCCGCCGCCATCTGGGCCTTCATCCAGCCGAGGTCGCCGCCGGCGCAGAAGCTGCGTCCTTCCGCCGCCAGCACGACGACCCGCACGCCGGGGTCGCCGCCGAGCGTCCCGGCAGCCTCCGTGACCTCCGCGATCATCTCCGAGGACAGCGCGTTGTGCTTTTCCGCCCGCGCGAGCCGGAGCGTGGCGACGCCGCGGCCGTCCGTGTCGATCCGGATCGTCTCAGGCATCGGCCCGCCCGCGCAGTCCCTGCGCCATCGCCGCGGCCCGCGCCAGCACCTCCCGGTCGAGCCCCGTCTCGTAGCCCAAGGCCAGCAGCCGGTCGTGTACCGCCTCGGTCGCCACGTTCCCCGCCGCCCCCGGCGCGAAGGGGCAGCCGCCGAGCCCGCCCACCGCCGCGTCGA
>CAYTBD010000407.1:0-2697 GCA_964435755.1 uncultured Rhodobacterales bacterium | reverse complement strand
GTCTGCCAGGGGGCGGAGCCTCTGTTCTTCCTCGATTATTTTGCGACGGGCCGGCTCGAGGTCGAGGCGGCGGCGAAGATCGTCGAGGGGATCGCCGACGGCTGCCACCTCGCGGGCGCGGCGCTGATCGGGGGCGAGACCGCCGAGATGCCGGGCATGTACGCATCCGGCGACTTCGACCTCGCCGGCTTCGCGGTGGGCGCCATGGAGCGCGGGCAGGGGCTGCCGCGCGACGTGCGGGCGGGCGATGTCCTCCTCGGTCTCGGCTCGGACGGGGTGCATTCGAACGGCTATTCGCTCGTCCGGCGCATCGTGGAGCGCGCGGGTCTCGACTGGGACGCGACGGCGCCCTTCGGCGGCGGACCCGTGGGCGCCGCGCTGCTCGCGCCGACACGGGTCTACGTCCGAACCGCCCTGGCCGCGATCCGGTCGGGCGGCGTCCACGCGCTCGCCCATGTCACGGGCGGCGGCCTGACGGAGAACGTCCCGCGCGTGCTGCCCGAGGGCCTGGGCGCGGAGATCGACCTCGGCGCCTGGCGGCTTCCGGGCGTGTTCGGCTGGCTGATGTCGGAGGGCGGGCTGTCCGAACGGGAGATGCTCAAGACCTTCAACTGCGGGATCGGCATGGTCGTCGTCGCCGAGGCGGGCCGGGCCGGGGCGCTCGCGGCCGAGTTGTCGGAGGCGGGGGAGACGGTGGCCGTGATCGGGCGGGTGTCGGACGGGCAGGGGGTGTCCTACCGGGGGCGCCTGGGGTGACGAAGCGGGTCGCGATCTTCATTTCGGGCGGCGGCTCGAACATGGAGGCGCTTGTCGACAGCATGACGGGCGATCATCCGGCGCGGCCGGTTCTGGTGCTCTCGAACGTGCCGGGCGCGGGCGGTCTCGCCAGGGCCCGGGCGCGCGGCGTGCCGACGGCGGTGGTCGATCATCGCGCGTTCGGGGGCGACCGGCCGGCCTTCGAGGCGGCGCTCGACGCCGAGCTTGCGGCGGCGCGCGCCGACATCATCTGCCTCGCGGGCTTCATGCGCATCCTGACGCCCGGTTTCGTCGCCCGCCACGCGGGCCGCATCCTGAACATCCATCCCTCGCTGCTGCCGAAGTATCCCGGTCTGCAGACGCACGCCCGCGCGATCGCGGCCGGCGACGCGGTCGCGGGCTGTACCGTCCACGAGGTGACGGCGGATCTCGATTCGGGGCCCGTCCTCGGGCAGGCGCGGGTTCCGGTGCGGCCCGGCGACACCGCCCGCACGCTGGCGGCCCGCGTCCTCGAGACGGAGCATCAGCTCTATCCCGCGGTGCTGCATCGTTTCGCCTCCGGCGACAGGACGCCCGTCTTCTTGCCGTGACCCGCCATCTCGCCTATCCCCTTCAAGAGGTCAGCCGAGCATAACAACGACGAAGGTCAAATGATCACGATCACCACAACCGACGATCTTGCCGCGTTCTGCGCGCGCGCCCGGAAGCATCCCTATGTCACCGTCGACACCGAATTCCTGAGAGAGCGGACCTACTGGGCCAAGCTCTGCCTGGTGCAGCTCGCGGTGCCCGGAGAGGCCGAGGAGGACGCGGTGCTGGTCGATCCGATCCAGGGCGAGCTGTCGCTCGAGCCGCTCTACGAGCTGTTCCGCGACGAAAGCGTCGTGAAGGTGTTCCACGCCGCGCGGCAGGATCTGGAGATCTTCTACGTCGAGGGCGGCGTGATCCCGAAGCCGCTGTTCGACACGCAGGTCGCCGCGATGGTCGCCGGTTTCGGAGAGCAGGTCGGCTACGAGACGCTCGTCCGCAAGATCGCGAAGTCGTCGCTCGACAAGTCGTCGCGCTTCACCGACTGGTCGCGCCGTCCGCTGTCGGACGCCCAGAAGACCTATGCGCTCGCCGACGTCACGCATCTGCGGGTGATCTACGAGCATCTGGCCGACTCGCTCGCGCGGTCGGGCCGCTCGGAATGGGTCGAGGAGGAACTCGCGACGCTCACCGACCCGGCGACCTATATCACCGAGCCCGAGAACGCGTGGCTCCGGGTCAAGACGCGGACGACGTCGGGCCGCTTTCTGGCGCTCGTCAGGGAACTCGCCCGGTTCCGCGAGATCTATGCGCGCGACAAGAACATCCCCCGCAACCGCGTGTTCAAGGACGACGCGCTCCTCGAACTGGCCTCGACCAAGCCGAAGAGCGTGGCCGACCTCAACCGGTCGCGGCTGCTTCTGCGCGAGGCGCGGAAGGGCGATATCGCCGACGGCATCCTGAACGCGGTGCAGACGGCGCTCGCGATGCCGTCCGACGAGGTTCCCAAGCCCGACACCAGCCGCGACCAGCTCCAGGTCAACGGCGCCCTCGCCGATCTCCTGCGGGTCCTGCTCAAGGCGAAGTCCGAGGAGACCGGCGTGGCCTCGAAGCTGATCGCGAACGCGGCGGAACTCGACGAGATCGCCGCCGGGCTTCGCAGCGTGCCCGCGCTCAGGGGCTGGCGGGCCAAGGTGTTCGGCAACGACGCGATGAAGCTCTGCTCGGGCGAGGTGGCGCTCACCGCCAAGGGCCGGACGATTTCGCTGGTGGAACTCTAGGGCTCGCCGCCTGACGACAGGGTTTTCATGTGCGCCGGATACCGGCAGCCCCGAACGCCGGCTGTGCGGACAAAGCTGCCGATTGAGACTTTAGCCATGTGGCACAGCCAATACCAAAGGCTCCTCGACAGAT
>CAYTBD010000406.1:0-2706 GCA_964435755.1 uncultured Rhodobacterales bacterium | reverse complement strand
CACATGACGCGCTGCATCTCGTGCACGCGCTGCGTCCGCTTCATCACCGAGGTCGCGGGGATGCCGGAGCTTGGCCAGACCGGCCGGGGCGAGGATGCCGAGATCACGTCGTATCTGGGCCAGACGCTCGATTCCGAGATGCAGGGCAACATCGTGGACCTCTGCCCGGTGGGTGCGCTGACGAACAAGCCCTACGCCTTCACGGCGCGGCCGTGGGAGCTGACGAAGACCGAGACGATCGACGTGATGGACGCGCTGGGATCGAACATCCGGGTGGACGCGAAGGGACGCGAGGTCATGCGGATCCTGCCGCGCAATCATGACGGCGTGAACGAGGAATGGCTGTCCGACCGGTCGCGCTACGTCTGGGACGGGCTGAGGCGGCAGCGGCTCGACCGGCCCTACATCCGCGAGAACGGCAAGCTGCGCCCGGCCTCGTGGGGCGAGGCGCTGACCGCTACGGCCGTGGCGCTGAAGGGGGCGCGGAAGATCGCGGGGCTCGTGGGCGACCTGGCTCCGGTCGAAGCCGCCTATTCGCTGAAGCACCTGGTCGAAGGGCTGGGCGGCGCGGTCGAATGCCGGACGGACGGGGCGAAGCTTCCCGCCGGGAACCGGTCCGCCTATGTCGGCACGGCGGCGATCGAAGACATCAGCGATGCCGGGATGATCCAGCTCGTGGGCACGAACCCGCGCGTCGAGGCGCCGGTGCTGAATTCCCGCATCCGGCAGGCGTGGCTCCGGGGCACGACGGTCGGGCTCGTCGGCGAGGCGGTGGATCTGACCTACGACTACGTGCACGTGGGCACGGACCGCGCGGCGCTCGCGGATCTGGCGAAGAAACCGGTATCGGACGAGACGAAGGCGAAGCCGACGCTGGTCGTCGTCGGGCAGGGCGCTCTGACGGGGGAAGACGGCGAAGCGGTGCTGGGCCACGCGATGAAGCTGGCGGAAACCTCGAACTCGGGTCTCCTCATCCTCCACACGGCGGCAAGCCGCGTGGGCGCGATGGACGTGGGCGCGGTGACCGAGGGCGGTATCGGCGCGGCGCTCGACGGGGCGGACGTGGTCTACAACCTCGGCGCCGACGAGATCGATGTGCCCGACGGCGCGTTCGTGATCTATCAGGGCAGCCACGGCGACCGGGGCGCGCACCGCGCCGACGTCATTCTGCCGGGCGCGGCCTATACCGAGGAACAGGGGCTCTTCGTCAACACCGAGGGGCGGCCGCAGCTGGCCCTGCGCGCGGGCTTCCCGCCGGGGGAGGCGAAGGAGAACTGGGCGATCCTCCGGGCGCTGTCGGCAGAGCTTGGCGGCGCGCAGCCGTGGAATTCGCTGATCCAGCTTCGCAAGGCGGTCGTCGCGTCGGTGCCGCACCTGGAGCTTGTCGACATGGTGCCCGAGAACGACTGGCGGCCGGTCGAGGCGGGCAGGCTCGGATCGGGGCCGTTCGGACAGGCGGTCGCCGACCATTACCTCGTGAACCCGATCGCCCGGGCCTCGGAAATCATGGCGGAGCTTTCCGCGTCGGCCGCCGCGCGGCGCGGCGCGAAGCTCGCGGCCGAGTAGGGATGCGAGGGGGGCGCTTCGGGATGGCTCTGTCGGGACTGGCGCTCGCGGCCTGTGGCGCGGGCGACGACGGGGCCGCCGCGGGGCCGCAGTACCGCTGGGCGGAGACGCTGAGGATGTCTGAAGAGCTTGTGAACGTGCGCGTCGGCGTCGCGGACGCGGCGGACGGGACGGGGAAGATCGTGGCGCGCGACTACACCGCCTGCGTGGCGGCCGGATACGCCCTCAGACAGGGCTTCGCTTTTGCGCGACATGTGCGCACAAAGGTGTCGGAAGAGGGTGGCCTTTGGCTCGGAGATGCGGTTTACACCCTCTCGCCGGCGCTGCCCGAGGGTGTGCGCCTGATCGACGCCGAGACCAAGATCGCCGCCTGCGGCGAGAGCGGAATACCGACGGTGTGAGGACGGATGGCTGAGTTTCTGGCAACCCCCGCAGGGATCGCGCTGATCATCGCCGCGCAGTGTCTCCTGATGATCGGTTTCGTGATGGGCTCGCTTCTTTTCCTCGTCTACGGGGACAGGAAGATCTGGGCTGCCGTGCAGATGCGCCGGGGCCCGAACGTCGTCGGCGTCTACGGCTTGCTGCAGACGGTCGCCGACGCGCTCAAGTACGTGTTGAAGGAAATCGTCGTGCCCGCCGGGTCCGACCGGTTCGTGTTCCTGCTGGCGCCGATGCTGTCCTTCGTGCTGGCGATGATCGCCTGGGCGGTGATCCCGTTCAACGAAACCTGGGTGCTGGCCGACATCAACGTGGCGATCCTCTACGTCTTCGCGATCTCCTCGCTTCACGTCTACGGCGTGATCATGGGAGGCTGGGCGTCGAACTCGAAGTACCCGTTCCTGGGCAGCCTGCGGTCGGCGGCGCAGATGATCTCCTACGAGGTCTCCATCGGCCTCATCATCATCGGGGTCATCCTGTCGACCGGGTCGATGAACTTCGGCGCGATCGTGGCCGCGCAGGACACCGGCTGGGGGCTTCTCGGCTGGTACTGGCTGCCGCATCTGCCGATGGTGGCGCTGTTCTTCGTCTCGGCGCTGGCGGAGACGAACCGCCCGCCCTTCGATCTGCCGGAGGCGGAATCGGAACTCGTGGCGGGCTACCAGGTGGAGTATTCCTCGACGCCGTTCCTGCTGTTCATGG
>CAYTBD010000405.1:0-2737 GCA_964435755.1 uncultured Rhodobacterales bacterium | reverse complement strand
GCTCAAGGCGCCGGTGCTCGGGCTCATCGAGAACATGTCGACCTACGTCTGTCCCAACTGTGGGCACGAGGCGCATATCTTCGGCCATGGCGGTGTCCGGGCCGAGGCGGAGCGGATCGGCGTTCCATTCCTGGGCGAGATCCCTCTCAGTCTGGATGTCCGGGTCTCCGGAGATGCCGGAACGCCCATCGCGGCAGGCGAAGGCCCCGTCGCGGACGCCTACGCGCAGCTCGCCGAGAGGCTGGTCGGCGGCGGCGTGGCCTGAGGCTGGGATTTGATGGGACCGCGCTGACGCCGGCGCGAGTCGACGACCCGGAAATTTCGCGATTCTTGACATCGGCGCCGCGTTTTTCGGGGGGCCGAGACGTGGTCTGACCATCTTTCCCGCGGCGGCCAGCAATTTCTTTGGAAATCGATGGTACTTTCCGGGGGCGCTCAGGTCTCACAACATCTAGTGAAAAATTGCCCTTCTGCGTCACTATCTTGACAAAAAGTTGGTTGATTGCGCGCTTCTTCGGCGGAAGGTGCAGGATGCCTTGCCTGATTTCTTCTCGGATCCCAAATTTTTTTGTTGATTACCATGAAATCCCATGGCATCCCTGTTTACACGATGAGCGGGAACAACGGAGCGCAAGACTCCAAACCCCCCAAGCAGGTTTCATACAGGCACCCCGCTTCATCGAACCAAGAGATCCGGCGCGCGAGCGAGCAGACATCCCCCCAGGTGGCGCGCGCAGCCGGGCACCCAGAAATGGGACGAGGGCGGCGGATCGGGCAGTGGCAGCAGCTCGGTCCGCCGTTTTCGTTCCGGACGACAGACACGAAGGGACCGCGGGACAGTGGTTCGGAGGTTCAGAGGCGAGTTCCACCAGAAGGTGGACGGGAAGGGGCGGGTATCGATCCCGGCCGATTTCCGTCGCGTTCTCGAAACCGGCGATCCGCTCTGGTCCGAAGGCAAGCAGCCCGAATTCGTCATCGTCTACGGCGACCACCGCCGGTCCTATCTCGAATGCTACACGATGGACGCCGCCGCCGAGGTCGATGCCCAGATCGGGGATCTTCCCCGCGGCTCGATGGAGCGGCGGATGCTCGAGCGGCTCTTCAACGGCCAGTCTCTGAAGACCGGAGTCGACGAGACCGGGCGCATCGTGCTTCCCCAGAAGCTCCGCGCGAAGATCGGGCTCGACGACACCGCCTATTTCATCGCCACGGGTGACACCTTCCAGGTCTGGAAGCCCGAAACCTTCGAGCAGGAGGAGCTCGCCAAGACGGAAGCGTGGCTCGACCAGTTCGACGACGACTTCGACCCGCTCACCCTTCTCGATGCGCGGAAAGGGGGCTGAGCGATGGCAGCGACGGCGCGCGCCACACCGCCCGACAGCCCGCACACCCCCGTTCTTCTCGGCCCGCTTCTGACGGCCGTGGCGCCGGTCGAAGGCCGGTGGCTCGACGGCACATTCGGCGCCGGCGGCTATGCCCGCGGATTGCTCGACGCCGGCGCGGAGGAGGTCATCGGTATCGACCGGGATCCGGCGGTGTTCGAAATGGCCAGGGAGTGGGCGGGGACGTACGGAGACCGGCTCAAACTCGTCCAGGGACGCTTTTCCGAACTCGACGATCACGCGGGCGGACCGCTCGATGGCGTCGTGCTCGACCTCGGCGTGTCGTCGATGCAGCTCGACCAGCCCGAGCGCGGCTTCTCTTTCATGGCCGACGGCCCGCTGGACATGCGGATGAGTCAGGCGGGGCCGACGGCGGCTGACATCGTCAACGAGGCGTCGGAGGCCGAGCTTGCGGATATACTTTTCCACTACGGCGAAGAGCGCGCGGCGCGGCGGATCGCGAAGGCGATCGTGAAGGCGCGGGCCGACGCGCCGATCACCCGGACGCAACACCTCGTCCAGATCGTCGAATCCTGCCTGCCGCGGCCAAAGCCGGGCCAGAGCCACCCTGCGACCCGGAGCTTTCAGGCGCTGAGGATCGCCGTGAACGATGAATTCGGTGAACTCGTCTCCGGTCTCGAGGCGGCCGAGCGTGCGCTGAAACCCGGCGGTCGACTCGCCGTGGTGAGCTTCCACTCGCTCGAGGATCGGGTGGTGAAGCGGTTTCTCCAGAGCCGGTCGGGCGGCGGCGGCCGCGGAAGCCGCCATGCGCCCGAGATCGAACGGGAAACACCCCGCTTCGAATCGCTGGAAAAATCCATCGAAGCCGATGCGGAGGAGCGCGAGCGGAACCCGAGGGCGCGGTCGGCCCGGCTCCGCGTCGCGCGGCGCACCGATGTCCCCGCGGGTCCCGCGGACCGCGATGCGCTTGGCCTTCCGAAACCTGCAAACGTGAGTCGGAACTGATGCGGTCGATCTTCTTCATCGTCACGGCGCTCGTGGTCATGGGCATGGCCTTCTGGGCCTATCGTCAGAACTACGAGACGCAGGCATCCCTGCGGGAGGCGGAGGCGCTCCGGGCCGAGATCTCCGGTCTCAGGGAAGCGCAGAGCGTGCTGCGCGCCGAATGGGCCTACCTGAACCGTCCCGACCGCCTGCGCGAGCTGGCGGATCTCAATTTCGAGCGGCTGGGTCTTCTCCCGCTCTCGCCGGAGCAGTTCGGGCAGGCCGATCAGGTGGCGTATCCGCCCGACCCGATGCCGCTGCTCTCGAACGCCATCGACACCATCGGAAGTCTGGAGCCGCGACCATGACACGCACGCCGCTCCGCCCGCTCGCCCGCGTTCTCGACGCCC
>CAYTBD010000404.1:0-2752 GCA_964435755.1 uncultured Rhodobacterales bacterium | reverse complement strand
GGTGCGCTACCAGACTGCGCCACGCCCCGACAGGGGGTGTCTACAGAGCGGCGAGGAAAGAGGGAAGCCCCTAGTCGCAGCTCCAGGCCGCGATGTCCTGATCGAGCCCGGGATGGCGAATCACGCTGCCGGGCTCGATGCCCATCCGGGAGGCGAGGCCGCCGTTGATCTCGAGCACCGCCAGAACGCCCGGCCCGCCGTCGATCGTCGTCTCGTCATGCGGGACCGCGTTCTCGTGGATGCGCGTGACCGTTCCGGTCTCGTCGGTGAAGATCATGTCGAGCGGGATGAGCGTGTTCTTCATCCAGAACGACGCGCGCCGCGGGCTCTCGTAGAGAAACAGCATCCCCGACGTCCGCGGCAGGCTCTCGACATTCATCAGCCCCTGCGAGCGCTCGGCGGGCTCGTCCGCCACCGCGACGGTGAAGCGCGCCTGTCCGAAGTCGCCCCGGATGTCGACACGGTCGGGCGCGCAGTCGGCGATCGCCGGTGCCGCGGCGAGGGCGAGGACTGCGGCAAGGACCCCCGCGCGCATCACTGTGCGGTCTTCAGCGCGGCTTCCCAGCTCGCCACCTGCACCGCCATGAGCCCGCGCTTGCCCTCGACGATTCGCAGCGCGACGGCCTCGCCGGGCTGCAGGTCGGCAAGACCGGACCGGCGCAGCACCTCGATGTGCAGGAACACGTCGTCGGGCTGACCGAAGACATTGGCAAAGCCGAACCCCTTGCCCTTGTCGAACCATTTCACCCGGGCGGGCTCCAGCGGAAGCGACAGGTCCACCGGCTCGGCGAAGGCGCTCTTGCTTCCGTCGTCTTCCTCTTCGCTTCCGGTCACGGGGTCGATGCGAAGCACCTCCACCGCCTGCGCGCCACGCGGTGTCGTCTGCACGATCACCTCGATCCCGGCGGAGTCCGCGACCGAGCTCTGGCCATAGTTCCGGAGAACATTGGCGTGAAGGAGAATGTCGGGACCGCCTTCGTCGGCGACGACGAACCCGAAGCCCTTCGACGGATCGAACCACTTCACATACCCGACGACGCGGCGCTGTTCTCCCTCGCTGTCAGTCATCAAACTTCTTCTGTCCCCAGCGCCCCTTTTCGGGCGGTGTTAGCATTAAGGTTGCAAATGGTTAACCGTTGCAAGGGCAATCTCCCGCCCCGAAATGACGAATTCCATTCACGAAGCGCGAATGTCACGGGTTTAGGCGGACAATGTCCCATTCATCCTCCACGCGGGCCCTCCGCCAGCGGAATCTGTCGTGCAGCCGGAATGCCGCGTCGGCCCAGAATTCGATCTCGACCGGGCGGATGCGGTAGCCGCCCCAGAATGGCGGGCGCGCCGGATTCGGACCTTTCTGCACGGTGAGCTTCGCCACCTCGGCCATGAGCGTTTCGCGGGACGCGAGCGGCCGGGATTGCCGCGACCCCCACGCCCCGAGGCGGGACTGGAGCGCGCGGGTTCTGAAATACGCGTCAGCCAACTCGTCTTCGACCTTCGATATGGTCCCGCGCACACGGACCTGCCTGCGCAGTGATTTCCAGTGTAGCACGAAGGCGGCCTTTCCCGATGCCTCGATTTCGCGCCCCTTCGCGCTTTCGAAATTCGTGTAGAAGACGAAGGCGTCGTCCTCGATCTCCTTGAGAAGGACCATCCGCACGTTGGGCAGCCCGTCGGAATCGACCGTCGCCAGCGCGATCGCGTTCGGATCGTTGATCTCTTCGCGCTCCGCCTCGGCCAGCCAGCGCCGCGCGATCACGAAGGGATCGTCGCCCGAGAATATTCCAGAGAGTTCCGCCATGTCCGTCCTCGCGCCTGCGGCACCTAAACGCCCGCCGCCTCGTGCGCAATCCCGACCCGAGGGTAGCGGACTTGATGAGGGGCGGACAATCGCTTACAGCACGACCAACAAGATATGGTGGACTGGATGGGACGCATGACAACACCTCTCATGGCCGGGAAACGCGGCCTGATCATGGGGCTCGCCAACGAAAAGTCCATCGCCTGGGGCATCGCGCGCGCCGTGGCCGGTCAGGGCGCGGAGCTTGCGTTCTCCTACCAGGGAGAGGCGCTGAAGAAGCGCGTCGGACCGCTGGCCGCGCAGCTTGGCTCGGACTTCCTGACCGAGTGCGACGTGGCCGACGAGGCCTCCCTCGACGCCCTCTTCGCCACCATCGGGGAGCGCTGGGACACGCTCGATTTCGTGGTCCACGCCATCGGCTTTTCCGACAAGAACGAATTGCGCGGCCGCTACGTCGACACGAGCCGCGCGAATTTCGCGATGTCGATGGACATTTCGGTCTATTCCTTCACCGCCGTCTGCCAGCGGGCCTGCGCCATGATGGCGCCCGGCGGCTCGCTCCTGACGCTGACCTACTACGGCGCCGAGAAGGTGATGCCGCATTACAACGTCATGGGCGTGGCCAAGGCCGCGCTCGAGGCCTCGGTGCGCTACATCGCGGAGGATCTCGGCAAGGACGGCATCCGCTGCAACGCGATCAGCGCGGGACCGATCAAGACGCTCGCGGCCTCCGGGATCGGCGATTTCCGCTACATCATGAAGTGGAACGAGCTGAATTCGCCGCTCCGGCGGAACGTGACGATCGACGATGTGGGCGGCTCGGCGCTCTATCTCCTCTCCGATCTTGGCTCCGGCGTCACCGGAGAGGTGCTGCACGTCGACGCGGGCTATCACTCCGTCGGCATGAAGGCGGTCGACGCGCCGGACATTTCGAAGGTCTGACCGGGGAGCGAC
>CAYTBD010000403.1:0-2764 GCA_964435755.1 uncultured Rhodobacterales bacterium | reverse complement strand
GACCGGTTCGGCATCCCGATCGACAACGTCTCGATCGTTCACGGCGACACCGACAAGGTGCAGTTCGGCATGGGAACCTACGGGTCGCGGTCCGGCCCTGTCGGCATGTCGGCGATCATGAAGGCGCTCGACAAGGTCGAGGCGAAGGTCCGGAAGCTTGCCGCCCACACACTCGAGGCCAGCGAGGACGACATCGTCATCGAGGGCGGGGAGGTGAAGGTCGCAGGCACCGACAGGAAGATGGCGTGGCACGAGGTCGGTCTTGCCGCCTACGTCGCCCACAACCTTCCGCCGGACATGGAGCCCGGCCTCAAGGAAGGCGCCTTCTTCGACCCGGTCAACTTCTCCTTCCCCTCGGGCTGCTTCATCTGCGAGGTCGAGGTGGACCCGGAAACCGGGGTGACGAAGATCGTGCAATTCACCGCCGCCGACGACTTCGGCACGATCATCAATCCGATGATCGTCGAAGGTCAGGTCCATGGCGGCGTCACGCAGGGCATCGGGCAGGCGCTTCTGGAAGAAGCCGTCTATGACGAGACGGGCCAGCTGCTGACCGGCTCCTACATGGATTACGCCATGCCTCGGGCAGACGACGTGCCATTCTACGTCGTCGAACACGGCTGCACCCCCTCGCCGAACAACCCGCTCGGATTGAAGGGCTGCGGGGAGGCGGGCGCGATCGGGTCCCCGCCCGCCGTGATCAACGCGATCACCGACGCGATCGGCAACAACGACCTGCAGATGCCGGCCACGCCCGCCCGTGTCTGGGCAGCGCTCAGTGCCGCCAGAACGCCGATGGCGGCCGAGTAAGGAGGAGAGACCATGTACGACGTTCATTATCACCGCCCCTCTTCGCTGGAGGACGCGCTGAACCTCCTGGCGGGCGCCGACGACTCGAAGATCCTCGCGGGCGGTCAGACGCTCCTGCCGACGATGAAACAGCACCTCGCCGCCCCGTCGGACCTCGTGGATATCCGCAGGATCCCGGGACTGGCGGGCGTCACCGTCGAAGACGGCGCAGTCGTCATCGGCGCGGCCACGACCCATGCCGAAGTCGCCGGCAATCCCGACGTGCTGAAGCATGTCCCTTCGCTCGCCTGCCTCGCGTCCGGGATCGGGGATCCGGCGGTGCGCCATGTGGGGACCATCGGCGGCTCGATCGCCAACAACGATCCCGCGGCGGACTATCCGGCGGCCATCCTCGCGCTCGATGCGACTGTCGTCACGAACCTGCGCGAGATCGCGGCGGACGACTTCTTCGAGGGCATGTTCACCACCGCGCTCGACGAGGGCGAGATCGTCACCGCCGTCCGGGTCACGCCTCCGAGATGCGGCGGGTACGCGAAGTTCCGGAACCCGGCCTCACGCTACGCGATGGTCGGGGTCTACGTGGCCGATACAGCTTCGGGCGTGCGCGTCGCCGTCACGGGGGCCGGAGAGGACGGCGTGTTCCGGCACGAGGGACTCGAGGCCGCGCTTTCCTCCGGCCTCTCCGCCGGCGCGGTCGACGGGGTCTCCGTCTCGGCCGACGGCCTTCTGACGGACATTCACGGAGACGCCGCCTATCGGGCGCACCTGATCAGGGTGATGGCGAAACGGGCGATCGACGCCGCCGCCTGACACCCGGCCATCGTTGCCGTCACGGGGGCGCGGCGGCGCGCCTCGTCCTTCGCGGCCGTCCCGCCGCCGACACGTCACAAAAGCTTCGTCGAACCTTCAAGTTTCCGTCTCCGCCCATGCGCTAGCCAAGGCCCGTATCCGCGGGGGACTTGATGCTGGCAATTCGGGAACTGACCAAGCGGTTCGGCGCGCAGACAGCGGTTGACCGTGTCAGCGTCGAAGTCGATCGGCCGATCATGGTCGGTGTCATCGGGCGTTCGGGCGCCGGAAAGTCGACGCTTCTGAGAATGGTCAATCGCCTGACCGACGCCACGGCGGGCGCCATACACTTCGAGGGCCGCGAGATCACCGCCCTCGGCGGCGCCGCCAAGCGCGCGTGGCAGTCCGACTGCGCGATGATCTTCCAGCAATTCAACCTCGTGCCGCGCCTCGACGTGGTGTCGAACGTCCTGCATGGCACGCTGAACCGTCGCTCGACGGTCGCGACGCTCTTCAACCTGTACCCGCAGAGCGACATTCACATGGCCATCGACATCCTCGAGCGCCTCGGGATCGCCGAGCATGCCGCGAAACGTGCGGAAGCCTTGTCCGGCGGACAGCAGCAGCGCGTCGCGATCGCGCGGGCGCTGATGCAGGATCCGAAGATCCTGCTCGCCGACGAACCGATCGCCTCGCTCGACCCGATGAACGCGCAGATGGTCATGGACGACCTCCGCCGCATCCACGAGGAGGACGGGCGCATGGTCGTCGCGAATCTGCACACGCTCGACACCGCGCGGCGCTACTGCGACCGCGTGATCGGGATGCGGGACGGTCGCGTCGTCTTCGACGGCGCGCCCGAACAACTCACGACCGGCGCCGCCCGCGACATCTACGGCGCCGACGCGTCATTCTCGGAAGCTTCGACGTCGACCGACATCGCGGCGCTCGACCGGAAAGGCGCATCCATCCGGGCCGCGAAAGCCGCGGTCTGAATCCACCCCAGTTTCATCGGCCCCGGCTGCGGGGCACCATCAACCGGAGTAGAACCACGATGAAGACCTTGATTGCTGCCGCACTCGCAACCACCGCCCTCGCCGCGCCGCTCGCCGCGCAGGAGATCACCGAGTTCCGCATCGGGATCCTCGGCGGCGAGAACGCGCAG
>CAYTBD010000402.1:0-2770 GCA_964435755.1 uncultured Rhodobacterales bacterium | reverse complement strand
GTTCTGCGGCTGACGCATCCAATGCCGGATCTGCCCGGCGGACAGGCCTCGGCGGCCGTTCCGGCCAACGCCGACAGCCAGCTTGGCGCGGCGCTCCTGCCCCTGATCGACGAGAACGACGGCCTCAGCGGTGTCGTGCCTCTGGCCGATGGCCGCGATGCGCTCGCCGCGCGGATCCTCCTTGCGCGCGCGGCGGAAGAGACGATCGACGTGCAGTACTACATCTGGCAGACGGACACGACCGGCTGGCTGTTGCTCGAGGAACTCCGGGCCGCCGCCGAACGCGGGGTGCGGGTTCGTCTGCTGCTCGATGACAATGGCATCCCCGGTCTCGACAACGTCCTGGCCGATCTCGACACGATGGAAAACATCGAGATCCGCATCTTCAACCCGTTCACCATGCGCAGCCCCAAGCTCTTGTCCTACGCATTCGACTTCTTCCGCCTGAACCGGCGGATGCACAACAAGTCAATGACCGTGGACGGCGTGGCGACCGTCATCGGCGGGCGCAACATCGGCGATATCTATTTCGCCTATGGTGATGGCACCGCCTATTTCGATTTCGACGTGCTGGCCGTGGGGCCCGCCGCCGCCGATGTCTCCGACAATTTCGACGAATACTGGACCAGCGGATCCTCCTACGACGCGGCCGGCGTGCTGCCACCCTCCGAAGGCGGCCTTGCGGAAATGGCTGCCGCCGTCGCCGAGGCACGCGACAGTTCCCGCGGCTCGGAATATGCCACGGCGGTCGAAAGCGCCCCCGTGATGACGCGGGTTCTGGCCGGGGAAGACGTGCTGGAATGGACCAGCGTCACCCTCGTCAGCGACGATCCGGCAAAGGGACTTGGTCAGGCGGAGGACGACGCGCTTCTGATCGGCCAGATGCCCGACATCCTCGGCCGGCCCGAACGCAGCCTCGATCTGGTTTCGGCATACCTGATCCCGGGCGAGGCCGGAACGTCGCTGATCGAGGGGTATCTCGATGACGGCATCCGCACCCGGCTGGTCACGAATTCGCTTGATGCGACGGATGTGCCGGTGGTGCACAGTGCGTGGATGGGCTACCGCGAACGGCTTGTCGAGGCGGGCGCCGAGGTTCTCGAGTTGCGCGCACGGCCCGACATCCAACAGGGCTCGTCCCTGGCGCAGATCCTGACCGGATCGCAATCCAGCCTGCACGCCAAGACATTCGCGGTCGACGGAGAGCGCATTTTCATCGGCTCGTTCAATTTCGACCCGCGTTCCGCCGCTTTGAACACCGAAATGGGCTTCCTGATCGACAGTCCGCAGATCGCGGCAGCCCTTTCAGCGGCGCTTGACCGAAAAGAAGCGTTCTACTCCGTGTCGGAGGGCCCGCAGGGCGAGATCGAGTGGGCTGAAGTTACCGAGGGCGAGGATTTCAGAACCTGGACTGAAGAGCCGAACACGACAGCATTCCAGCGCGGAATGGTGCGTTTCATGAGCATTCTGCCGGTCGAATGGATCCTGTGACAGCGGCAGCGGCGAGGCCCGGACGCTGATCGGACGCAAGCCCCGGGATGGAACCGCGCTGCGTGATCGAAGGCGCAAGGGGCACTCTGACGTTCTCCCCACGTCCGTCTTCTGAGGTCCGCGTGGAGGGGACAGACCCAGCGCGTCAGGGCAACCGGGCTTCCATATCCAGAAGCGCCGCCTGCAGGGCGCTCTGGTCGACGCGGATCAGACCCTGTGTCGCACGCTGGACGTCAAGCACCGTCAGCATCACCGCAAAAAGCAATGCAGAGAACACGAAGGTCCGCCATGTCAACGGCCGCCCCGCGATGCCAGAGCGGTTGCCCAGGATGAACAGCGCCGCAAGCGCCGCCAAGACCACAATGGTCTGCGAAAGCTCGGCCACGGGTGCGGACAGGCTCCGCATGCGGAGCGCATGGGCGTCCAGCACGTCGTTCACCGATGTCGCCACGAATGTCGCAAGCGCGGGCGGAAGCGGTTCCTCGGTCGCGGCGACCGTCAACGGCCACAACCGGGATTGCACCTCGAGGCTCCGTTGGATGAAGGCCTGCACGTCCCCGGACGTGGACAGAACGTCGCCATACGGCACGATGCGCGTCTGCGTGTAGGCATAAATGGCCTCTCTCAGGTCCGACGCCTCCGGCTCGGGCAGGAAATCGGTTCGCAGGAACGCCGTCCCCAGCGCGTTCGCTTCGGTGATCACGTCGGTCTTGCGCGATTCCAGCAGGCTGAGCGCGCCGCCGAAGCTGAACGCCAGCAGCAGCCCGAGCAGGCCCACGATCGCGCCAAGCGACGCCTCGCCGGCGCGAAGGTCCATCTCCTTGCCGGCGGCGATCCTTTTCTCGCGGTTCGAGCGACCACTCCAGAAGCCCAGTATCGCGAACGTCGGAAGAAGAACCAATAGGATGAGCGCCACCGCGCCCAGACCGAAGGCGGGAAGCGTGACATGTTCGTAGACTGATGCCGCTGACCCGGGCTCCATTACCTATGATCCATTCGAATTGACCCATTGTGATCGGCGCCAGCCTCCGCGCAGAGGCCCTATTTGCAAGCTGATTGTAGAATTTCCCGGAACCTGCGTTGCGCAGATGCCACCGACCCGTCCAGTGACCGGCCCGGACGTTGCGCGGGCACGCGCCCGCATGCCCGCCGATGAACGCCTTGGATGCATTCGAAGCCGCCGCCAGCGGATGCTTACCGAAGACCGCACCATCACCTCGGCTGCTTCTGGGCCCATGTGGACGGAATGTCGCCACCGCCCTCGACGGAATAGCGGCTT
>CAYTBD010000401.1:0-2785 GCA_964435755.1 uncultured Rhodobacterales bacterium | reverse complement strand
GAACCCCCGACATCTTCGATGTGAACGAAGCGCTCTACCACTGAGCTAATCACCCCTTGGGCCGTCTATTAGCGGCTCGGCCTCCACTCCGCAAGACTGCCGGAGCGGGCGTTGGGCCGGGGCAGCGAAAGGGTCCGGTCCGCGCGTTCCAGGGCCCTGAGATAGCTCCGCCGCCACTGCGCGATATTCCCCTCGTCGACCGCCTTCCAGAGGTCCGCGTGGCGCCGTTTCCGCTCGGCGCGCGGCATCGACAGCGCCGCGTCGATGGCGAGCGCCATCTCCTCGATATCGTAGGGATTGACCAGGAGCGCCTCGGTCAGCTCCTCCGCCGCCCCCGCCATGCGCGACAGGACCAGCACCCCCGGATCGTCGGGATCCTGCGCCGCCACGTATTCCTTGGCGACGAGATTCATCCCGTCGGCGAGCGGCGTCACGAGCCCGACCCGCGCGACGCGGTAGAGCACGCCCAGCCGGTCGCGCGGCAGACCCCTGTGAATGTAGCGGATCGGGGTCCAGTCCAACTCGGCATGCTTGCCGTTGATCGACCCCGACAGCTGTTCGAGTTCGTCGCGGATGTCCTGATAGGCGGCCACGTCCTCGCGCGAGGGCGTCGCGATCTGGAGAAGGCTGGCGCGCCGGTCGCCTTTCTCCTGCTGGTCGAGGAACTTGCCGAACGCGCGGAACCGGTTCGGCAACCCCTTGGAATAGTCGAGCCGGTCGACCCCGATGACGAGATCTTCCCGCGGACCGAGATTGACGAGCGTTTCGCCTCCGCCGACCGATGCGGTCTTGGCGAAGGCCCGCGCGTCGATCCCGATGGGAAACGAGCGGACCGAGAACACCCGGTGGCGGTACTTCATCTTGCCGTCGAACAGCGGCTCCCCTCCCGGTTCGGCGCGGAAGAATTCCAGACAGCGCGCGACGTCCGCCTGCGTCTGCAGTCCGACGAGATCGTAGGCCGCGATCCATCCGGCGAGATCGTCCCGCTCGGGCAAGGCGTCGACGTCGGCGAGAGCGGGAAACGGGATGTGGAGAAAGAACCCGATGCGGGCCGTGACCCCCTCGGCCCGCATCGCCGCCGCCAGCGGCAGGAAGTGATAGTCCTGTACCCAGATGAGATCGTCCGGCCCCGCGAGCCCCGCGACCTGGCGCGCGACGCGCCGGTTGACGGCCAGATAGGCGTCGGAGTAGGCGCGCTCATAACGGATCAGGTCGCTCCGTCGATGACAGAGCGGCCAGAGGACCGAGTTCGCATATCCCAGATAGTAGTTGCGCCACTCCTCCTCGGTCAGCCGGAACGCCTTCTTCCGGTAGGACGTGCCGTCGAGATCGACGAGACGGTCGTCCGGCCGACTGGCGCGGTCGGGATGCGCCCCGATCCAGAGCCCGCCCTCCTCCGAGAGCGCGTCGTGAATGGCGACGACGAGGCCGCCCGAGGGCTCCGCATCGGAGGGGATGCGGTTCGAGACGACGATCAGCCGCCGGGCCATTATGCCCCCTCCGGCTCCGTCTGGAGCCATGTGCTGAGCGTGTCGTAGACGTCGCGCGGCCGGTCGAGCCGGAAGTTGGCGCAGGTCTCTCGCGGACCCACCTTGATCGTGAGGCCGCCACGCCGGTTGACGGCGTCGAACATGCCCTCGTCCGTCCCGTCGTCGCCGAAGGCGATCGGGCGCCGCTTCGACCAGCGGTCCATCAGCGGATCGATCGCGCCGCGCTTGGACACGTCGTCGGGATGAACCTCGAGCGCCATCGTCGCGTGGTGCAGCATGAAGCCCTTGTTGTGCTCGACGACGCTGCGCAGGAATCCGTCCGCCTCCGCCATCCGGTCCGGCGCCTGCCGGAAATGCAGGACGACCGAGCAGGGCTTTTCCTCCAGAATCACGTCCGGCTCGCTGTCGGCCCAACCGCGCACCATCTTCCGAATGCAGTCGAGTTCCCGGCTGTCCTTCGCCGGGTGCTGCCAATGCGCGCCGCCCTCGCGGCGCTCGGCCCCGTGGGAGCCGATGAGGGTGCCGGGGAAGTCGGGAAGGAACCTCTCCAGATCGGCCATTCGCCGGCCCGAGACGATGACGGTCGCCCCGTCGGTCCGGTCGTGGAGCGCGCGGAGCAGGGCGCACGCGCCCTCGGGGACCGTGACCGCGTCGGGCCGGTCGGCGATGTCCACGAGGGTCCCGTCGAAATCGAGGAAGACCGCGGCCCGGTCAAGATCGGGCGGTTCGGGCGCGCCGTGCTGCGGCTCGGCATGCCCCGTCTGGAACCCGATCATCTCGTAGAAGTTCGGTTGAGTCATGGTCGATCTCCCGCCGGTCTCGGGGAGACATGCCGCCTCCCGTATATAAACCCGTGCGGCGGGTCCTCGGTTCCATCAATACAACATCGAACAGGGCCATTGTTGACAAAACGCAACGGCGCCCCGCGATGGGGGCGCCGCCGATACGTTCGCTTTCCGAAGCAGGGTCAGTGCGCGACCGCGCCGCCCGTCTCGGTCCGTGCCGCCGCCGCGCGCTGCGCGGCCGCCGCCTCTTCGGCCGCCTCGTCCCATTCGATGGGCTCGGGCTGGCGCACCAGCGCGTGCTTGAGGACGTCGGACACGTGGCTGACCGGGATGATCTCCAGCCCCGACGTCACGTTGTCGGGGATCTCGGCCAGATCCTTGGCGTTCTCCTGCGGGATCAGCACCGTCTTGATGCCGCCGCGCAGCGCCGCGAGGAGCTTCTCCTTGAGCCCGCCTATCGGCAGCACGTTGCCCCGGAGCGTGACCTCGCCGGTCATGGCGATGTCCTTG
>CAYTBD010000400.1:0-2794 GCA_964435755.1 uncultured Rhodobacterales bacterium | reverse complement strand
CGGCAGAACGACAGCGCGCGCTTCGTCATCGTCACCTTCGACCACGGCGTCGCGACAGGTGTCCGGTCGACGGAGACCGAGGCGTGTCGCGCGACCTTTTCGCCGCGGGTTCCGGGATACGGGTTCGACAGGCCCGGCGTCGTGGTGCCGGTTGGCTTCTGCGCGCAGGTGATGCGGCCGGGCGTTCCGCGCGACGCCATCGGGACCGATCGCACCGGCAAGGCCCCGCCGCCCCCCCGAAACCGCTTCAGCCGCGCGCCTCGTCCATCAGCCGCCGCATCTCCCGGATCGCGGGGTCGAGGCCCCGGAAGATCGCTTCGCCGATCAGGAAATGCCCGATGTTCAGCTCCACCACTTCGGGAATGGCGGCGACAGGGGCCACGGTGTCGTAGGTCAGGCCATGCCCGGCATGGACTTCGAGACCGAGCTCATGGGCATAGGCGGCCATGTCGGCGAGGCGCGCGCGTTCGCCGTCGCGCTTGTCGAATTGGCCGTCCGCATGGAAGTCGCAATAGGCCCCGGTGTGAAGCTCCACCACGGCCGCGCCGATCCGCGCGGCCGCCTTGATCTGCGGCCGGTCGGCGGCGATGAAGATCGACACCCGGCATCCCGCGTCGCGCAGCGGCGCGATGAAGTGAGCCAGGCGGTTTTCGTCCTTCGCGACCTCGAGACCGCCCTCCGTCGTCCGCTCCTCGCGGCGTTCGGGAACGATGCAGACCGCGTGCGGCCGGTGGCGGAGCGCGATCGCCTGCATCTCGTCGGTCGCGGCCATCTCGAAATTGAGCGGCAGCGCGAGCGCCTCCGTCAGACCCTCGATATCCGCGTCGGAGATGTGGCGGCGGTCCTCGCGCAGATGCGCGGTGATTCCGTCCGCGCCCGCGCTCTCGGCGATCTTCGCCGCGCGGATCGGGTCGGGATAGGCGCTGCCGCGCGCGTTCCGGACGGTGGCGACATGGTCTATGTTGACGCCAAGCCTGAGCTTGCCGACTGGATCTTTCACGGTCATCGGGCCTCCCGAGGTGTCTGACGCTTGGGCGTGACCTTAGCGGCTTTGCCGGCGGCGTCAGCCCCCTCATCCGTCGCACGGGACTGCGCACGCTCTTCCCGCGCGGCCTCGGCGGCCTTTCGACGCTTTTCGAACCGCTCCTTGAGCGCATGGATGCGGCCGCGCTGATAGGAGAGGATGATCGGGTAAGAGGCGTAATAGGCGATGACCCCGGCGAGAACCCCGGGAAACAGACCGCCGACGAGGTAGGGGAGGAAGATGTACCTGAAGAACGTGGCGAGATGCGACCAATCGGCCGTCGCGGAGGTGAAGACCGCCGTGACGTTGGACCAGAGTTCCACGGAGACGAGGCTGAACGCATTGAGCACCTTCGGCAGCGGCACCGGCGGCAGCCCGAGCAGATAGGAGCCAAGCTCCACCGACAGCGCCGCGATGATGGGAAAGGTGATCGGATTGCCGAAGAACGTCGCCAGGAGCGCGGCGAGGATGTTTCCGCGCATGATCCACGCGATCAGTCCCGCGCAGAGGAAATGCAGCCCGTAGAACGGCGTGAAGGAGACGAACACGCCCGCCGCGATGCCCCGGCTGATCCGGTGCGCGGGATCGGGCAGACGGCGCAGACGATGCGCCACATAGACCCCGGCGCGACGCCATCCGCCGCGGGGATAGAAGAACTCTCCCACGATCTGGAGGTATGTGCGTGGTTTTCGGCGCTTGAAGACCACTCTCGCAGAACTCCGTTCCTATGGCCGTCTCTCAAGGTCGAGATGGCGGGCGATGTCCGCCACGTCGCTGTCGGCCTCCAGAGCAAGCATTGTAGCGTGCAGATGCTCCGTATCGCGAAGATCCACGTCTACAATTAGGCGATAAAAGTCCGGTTTCCTGTCGAGAAAGCGCAAATCCGAGATGTTCGCCTTCTGCTCGCCGATGAGTGTGCAGATCCGACCCAGGACGCCGGCATCGTTCACGATGGTCAACTCGAGGCTGACGGTGTGGACCGGCTGGTGCTGGCCGGAGTGCCAGCGGAGATCGACCCAGCGCTGCGGCTGGTCCTCGAACTCCTCCAGAGCCGGGCAGTCGATCGCGTGCACCACGACCCCTTGCCCGCGGTAGGTTATGCCGACGATGCGCTGGCCGGGGATCGGCTGGCAGCAGCCGGCGCGGCGGAAGCTTTCGTCGGACGACAACCCCACGACCGCCCGGTTCGGGTCGATCGTGTCGCCGGGCTTCGGCGTGAGCCCGGGATAGAGCGTGTCGATCACCTGCCGCGCCGTCAGATCGGCGGAGCCGAGCCGCGCGAGGAGGTCCTCGGCATCCACGAGGCCAAGCTGCTTTGCTGCCGTCGCGAGCGCCTTGTCGGTCGCCTTCTTGCCGATGTGCTCGAACGCCACGCGGGCGAGTTCCCGGCCGAGCTTCACGAAGCGCCCCCGGTCTTCCTCGCGCAGGCTCCGCCGGATCGCCGACTTGGCGCGCCCCGTCGCGACGAGGTCGATCCACGTCGCCTGCGGCCGCTGACCCTCGGCGGTGATGATCTCGACGGACTGGCCGTTCTTCAGCCGGGTCCAGAGCGGCACGCGGATCCCGTCGACCTTCGCGCCGACGCAGCTGTCGCCGATGCGGGTGTGGATCGCGTAGGCGAAGTCGAGGGGCGTCGCGCCGCGGGGCAGCTTCACGACCTCGCCCTTCGGCGTGAAGCAGAACACCTGGTCGGTGTACATCTCGAGCTTCACGTGCTCGAGGAACTCGTCGTGGTCCTCCGTCGTCTCGAAGCGTTCGGTCAGCGAGGAG
>CAYTBD010000399.1:0-2796 GCA_964435755.1 uncultured Rhodobacterales bacterium | reverse complement strand
GAGGGCGAGGCCGAGATCGACATGGCCTCCCTCGACCCCCGCCGCTTCGGCGGCTGGATGACCACCGAATACGCCGCGCGCAAGAACGAGGAGGCGTATGACCACGTCTACGTCCTCCATCACCCCGACGAGGAACGCCCCGCCTGCCGCCCGCTCCGCACCGCCCCCGCCTACGACCGTCAGAAGGCGCTGGGCGCACAGTTCGGGCAGGTCAACGGCTGGGAACGGCCGAACTACTACGGCCCCGTGGACGCGCCCGAAGACTTCGACCACGACGCCCGCAGCTTCCGCCGAGGCGGCTGGTGGGATTACGCGAAGGCCGAAGCCGACGCGATCCGCAACGGCGTGGGCCTCATCGATGCCACGGCCTTCACCAAGCATCTCGTCCGCGGTCCCGGCGCGACCGCCTTCCTCGACCGCTTCACCTGCAACCGGCTGCCCAAGGTCGGCCGCATCAACCTTACATACGCGCTCACCTCCCACGGCACCACGCGCACCGAATACACCATCGTCCGCCTCGCCGAGAACGCGTACTACTGCGTCTCCTCCGGTGCCTTGACGGCCTACGACGGCGATTTCCTGCGCAAGTCCGCGGAGGATTTCATCGCTGAAGGCGGCGGCTGGGTCGACATCCACGACGTCACCACCCAGTGGGGAGTCTTCGCCATCGCGGGCCCGAAATCTCGCAATGTCCTGAAGGAGATCGTCAGGGACGCCGACCCCGCGACCGTCCTCGGCAACAAGCGCTTCCCGTGGCTTTCGATGCGGAACATCGAGCTCGGCATGTGTCCAGTGCGCGCGATCCGCGTGGCCTACACGGGCGAACTCGGTTGGGAGCTTCACCACCCGATCGAGATGCAGGCCTACCTCTGGGACCAGCTGATGGCGGCGGGCGAAAAGCACGGGATGAAACTGGCTGGCGCCCGCGCGCAGAACTGGCTCCGGCAGGAAAAATCCTACCGTGCCTTCGGCAACGAACTCGGCCGCGACGCGACCCCGCTCGAAGCCGGGCTGGATCGCTTCGTCGACCTCGACAAGGAGTTCCACGGCAAGCAACAGATGATCGAAACCGGCATCCGCTTCAGATGCGTCACGCTCCGGATCGACGGCCCGGGCGATGCCGACCCCTGGGGCCGCGAGGCGCTCTATGCCGGCGACACCAAGGTCGGCCGCCTGACCTCGGGCGGATACTCGGTTGCCTTGGGCAAGTCCATCGGCATGGGCTACGTGAGCCCCGAGCACGCCGAGCCGGGCACGAAGCTGAAGGTCCGGATGCAGCGCCGGCTCTGGGACGCGGAAGTCACCGAAGACAGCCCCTACGATCCGAAGAACGAACGCATCCGGGCCGACGGCTGACGGAGTTCGCCGGATACGCGGGTCTCGCCGGCTTCGGCTGGCTGGCGCTGTTCCAGCTGATGCTCGCTGCGGGCCTCCCGCTCGGTCGGCTCGCCTGGGGCGGCGCGCAGCGGGTGCTGCCCGGGCGGCTCCGCCTGGCCAGCCTCGCCTCGGCGGTCATCGCCGTGGCCGGGGCGGTGGTGGTCACGCAGGCCGCGGGTCTCGGTCCCGCGCTCGTCCCGACCGCCGCGTTGAGGCCGATCCTCTGGATGCTGGCGGCCCTCTTCGCGATCAGCGTCCTGGCCAACTCGCTCGGCGCGAATGGCGCAGAGCGGTTGCATGGGGCGCCACTCGCCACGCTCCTCGCCCTGTCCTGCGCGACCCTCGCGCGCGCCGCCCCGGCCTGACCGCCACGGTTCTGCCACGACCCGAGCCGCACGGGGACGATCCGGCGAATCCCGAGATGACTGTCACGCGCTTCGGAACGATTCGCGATCCTCCTGTGGATGATTTTCCACCACCGCGTGTGCCGGAGGGCGGCGTCGTGCCGCCCCGGCGCGCACTGCCGGCGGTGGTGCCCATTGGGAGGAACCGCTTAATAGGTTGATAAACAATACCCTTTAGGTGCCGGAGGCGACGTCGCGATGCGGTGTTCCGGCTGCCCCTGACGCTCCACGCGGTCTCCGCATTCGTGACACATTTATTCACAAGCCTGATGGCGGGGAAAGTCGGGAGCCGGGATCCATGAACGCGATGTCGAAAATCCGGAACACCGTGGGCCTGGTCATCGGGCTGGCCGGGACCACCAACGTCCGCACGCCCTGTGGAGGGCGACACGTCGCGAACCTCCGGGCGGGCGATCTCATCGTCACGCGGGATGCGGGGCTCCGGCCCGTTCGGATGGTCTGGTCCCGCACCGTGACCGAGGCGGACCTGCATGCCGACCCCTCCCTCGCGCCGGTCTGCCTGCGCCCCCGCGCGATCGGCCCGATGATGCCGCAGCGCGACCTGGTCGTGGCCGGCGATCACCGCCTCCTGATCCCGGGATACAGGCTGACCGACCAGCCCGACACCGCCGCGGCGCTGATCCCCGCGCGCGAGATCGCGGGGACCTCGGACGCGGCCTTCGTCGACCGCTCGCGGACCGAGATGACCTATTACAACCTCGTCTTCGATGCGCACCACGTGTTCCTGGCGAACGGCATGCCGGTGGAGAGCTTCCTGATCACCGAGGACGCCCTCGCCACGGTCGAGGCCGGCGTTCGCGCCGGGATCGAGGAGACCTTCCCGGAGGTGGCGGGCAAGGCCGAACAGCACCGCCCCCTCGGCTATCCCACCGCGTCGCGCGACAGCTACCTGCCGGAATACGCCTGAGGTCTCGGCGCCGTCGGCGCCGACCCGGGCGAGGGGGCTGTCTGCCCCCTCGCGCTCCCCCGAGGATACTTCCGGACAGATGGAGGC
>CAYTBD010000398.1:0-2804 GCA_964435755.1 uncultured Rhodobacterales bacterium | reverse complement strand
ATGCGCCGGCCCGAGATCACCGGCTTCATCTCGGTCTCGCCGCCCGCCAACATGTACGACTTCTCGTTCCTCGCCCCCTGCCCCTCCTCGGGGCTCGTCATCAACGGCACCGCCGACCGCGTGGCGCCGCCCAAGGACACCCACAGCCTCGTGGGCAAGCTCCACGAGCAGAAGGGCATCACGATCACCCACGAGGAGATCGAAGGCGCGGGCCACTTCTTCGAAGACCCCCACATGGAGCAGATGATCGGGACGGTGACGGACTACGTCACCCGCCGCCTCGGCGAAACGACGCGGTGACGGACGACAGGCGCGCCCACGTCGCGCCCCGCACAGCCGCGCGGGTCGACCGGCGCGGCTGACGCTCTGCGGCGGGAAACCTGCGGCCTTCGCCCCGCGTTGTTCTTCCATGGCCCACTTTCCCCGCCCCGGCGTGCCGATGCGCGTCACCCTCGCGCTGATCCTCGCCCTCGGCTACGCCGCGGCGCTGTTCGCGCTGCTCGTCTTCCTCTCCGACCAGTGCGCGATCGGCTACGACGGCGCGGGCTACAATCTCTGGCCCGCCGCCCGGCTGAACTGGATCGACCTCGCGCCGCTCGGCGTGCTCTGGGTCGCCTTCGCCGTCATCGAACTCCCCGCCGTCTTCTACGGCCCCGGCATGCGCGCGCGCCTCTTCAAGCGCGCGTCCTTCGCGCTGCTCGTCGCCGGCGCGGCGCTGGCGCTTTTCCTCGGCCCGACGCCCAACTGCGAAACCGGCGGCACGCCGCTCGGGACCGCGCTGATCGTGCTGATCCTGGGGGGGCTCGGCTCGGCTGCGCTCTGGATCTACGTGCGGCGGCAGATTCCGCGCGACGCCAACCTGACGCGCCTCACCGGGGGCGAGCGAAAGTCGGACCGTGTCAGCCGGGGAAACTGAGGATGAACTCCGCGCCCCCGGCCTCGCTCCGCCCCCATGTGATCCCGCCGCCGAGCTTTTGGACCTGGTCCAGCACGACGAGCATGCCGAGGCCGGTCGACCGGGAGGCGTCGAACGTCTCGGGCAGTCCGATGCCGCCGTCGGCGACGGAGATCGACACCGTCCCGCCGTCCGTGCGGGCCTCCAGCTCGATCACGCCGGGGGCGTCGTCGGGGAAGGCGTGCTTCTGCGCGTTCAGGACAAGCTCGGTCACGCAAAGCGCGACGGCGAGCGCCGCCTTCGACGGCAGGCTCATCTGCGGCGCGCCGCGAAGACGAACGCGCACATCCGTTCCGTCGAGTTCCCTGCAAAGCGCGTCGAGAAACACGGCGAGATCGATGCCGTTCGCCTCGCCGTCGACACCGTCGAGAAGCTCCTGCAGCCGGCCGATGGCCTGAACGCGATGCCCGATCTCCGACAGAAGCTCCGCCTCGTGATCGTCCCGCGCCCGGCGCCGCTTGGTCGCGATGAGCGCCCCGAGGATCGCGAGCGCGTTCTTCGTCCTGTGCGTCAACTCGCGCGACAGGAATTCCGTCTGCTCCAGCGCGCGCTCGAGCGCCGCCGTCCGCTCCTCGACGCGCTGTTCCAGCCGGTCCTCCGCCGCCTTGAGCCCGGTCGTCGCCCGGACCCGGTCGCTGACGTCGACGATCGTGGCCACCAGAGAGGCCGCCCGCCCGTCCGGATCGAAGATCGGCGCCACGTCGATCCGGGCCCAGAACGGCGGACCGGCCTTGCGCTTGAGCAGGATGTCGGCCGAGACCGCCTCTTCCGCGCCGATCGCCGTGACGAGGCGCTTCGCGGTCTCCGCATCGGCATCGTCGGCGTTCAGAAAGCTCAGGTTCCGCCCCAGCACGTCGTCCTCGTCCCAGCCCGAAAGCCGAAGGAAGCTCGCGTTGGCGAAAACGATGGGGGCATCGGTCAGGTTGAGGTCCACGAGAATCGTCGGCACCGCGCTGCTCGACACCGCCAGCGCGAACGGCTGGGCGACGAGGTGATGCTTCCGGCTCTGCCAGATGTGATTGCTTTTCTGCGCATCAACATCCATCGGGTGGGCCCCAAATGTCCAAACCTACGCAACTGATAGAAATCCAGATCAAACTACTTCAATTTCTTTGCCTGAACAACCGTGAGATGCCCCCGGGACTTTTGGCATACCGTCGCATACCACTAGCCCGCGGCGCCATGTTCCGCTATCCACCCCGCCAACATCACATGCCGGAGGCCGAGCCACATGACAAAGATCAACGTCGACAATCCCGTCGTCGAACTCGACGGCGACGAGATGACCCGGATCATCTGGGATTTCATCAAGAAGAAGCTGGTTCTCCCCTATCTCGACATCGACCTGCTCTACTACGACCTGTCGATCGAGGAGCGTGACCGCACCGACGACCAGGTCACCGTCGACGCGGCCCACGCGATCAGGGAGCACGGTGTCGGCGTCAAATGCGCGACGATCACGCCGGACGAGGCGCGGGTCGAGGAATTCAACCTCAAGAAGATGTGGCGCAGCCCCAACGGCACGATTCGCAACATCCTCGGCGGCGTGATCTTCCGGGAGCCGATCATCTGCCGCAACGTCCCCCGGCTCGTCCCCGGCTGGACCAAGCCCATCGTCGTCGGCCGCCACGCCTTCGGCGACCAGTACCGCGCCACCGACTTCCGCTTCCCCGGCCCCGGCACCGTCACGATCAGGTTCGTGGGCGAGGACGGCGAGACGATCGAGCACGAGGTCTTCCAGGCCCCCGGCGCCGGCGTGACCATGGCGATGTACAACCTCGACGACTCGATCCGCGACTTCGCCCGCGCCTCGCTGAACTACGGGCTGATGCGCGAGTAAGATCGGAAG
>CAYTBD010000397.1:0-2813 GCA_964435755.1 uncultured Rhodobacterales bacterium | reverse complement strand
AGGTACATGTCGCCGTGATCCCCGGCGCCGCGATGGGCCGCGCGGAACGCCTCGGATCGGGTCCATTCCTTGAAATGCTCCTCGCTCTCCCAGGTGGTGTGGGAGGCGTAGAGCCTGTAGCCGTCCAGTTCGGGGCCCTTCAGCAGATGGAATTCCACGAAGCCCTTCACCCGCCCCAGATGGCTGTCTCGGCCGGTCCAGACCGCTTCGAATGCCTCTTCCTGTCCGAGCTTCACCTTGAACCTGTTCATGGTGACATACATGGGCGCTTCTCCGCGTTCGGGTGGAACTCCCGCGCAGTTCAGTGCATGTAGGACGCGACGTCAACGCAACTTCTGCCCTCTGGAGCGGCCCCATGCGCCTTTTCGTCGGCCTTGGAAATCCCGGCGCGAAATATGCCCGGAACCGGCACAACATCGGCTACATGGCCGTGGACCGGATCGCCGGGGATCACGGGTTTCCGCCATGGCGGTCGAAGTTTCAGGGGGTGATCACGGAGGGGCGGCTCGGCACGGAAAAGGTGGTGCTCCTCAAGCCCGAGACCTTCATGAATCTCTCCGGTCAGTCCGTGGGCGAGGCGATGCGGTTCTTCAAGCTCGAACCCGCCGACGTCACCGTCTTCCACGACGAGATCGACCTCGCGCCCGGCAAGCTCCGGGTGAAGACCGGCGGCGGACACGCCGGGCACAACGGGTTGCGGTCGCTTCACGCCCATATCGGCGACGCCTACCAGCGGGTGCGGATGGGCGTCGGCCATCCGGGGCGGAAGGAGGCGGTGCCGGGCTATGTCCTCCGAGATTTCCCGAAGGCGGACGAGGACTGGCTCGACGACCTGCTGCGCGGCGTGAGCGACGGCGCCGAGGCGCTGGCGAGGGGCGATGCCGGGCGCTTCCAGAACGCGGTCGCGCTCCGGCTCACCCCGCCGAAACCGTCGGGCGGGGCGAAGGCGCCGGAGACGGCGGCGGACGCGCCGAAACCGGAGGCGTCCCAGCCACCGGAGGCCGACTCCGCTGAACAGGATACCCGGTCCACGCTGCAGAAGCTGGTGGATCGCTTTCGATGAACCGGCGTCGCGATGCGTTTCACGCGCAGGCCCTGCGCCGTGAATGGCCGGTTGAGACGCCCGCAACACCGCCTAAGTCAAGCGGAACGCCAGCGGACAAAGACGAGGGGATCTCGAGATGGCACTGCAGATGGACCCGCCCGTGAACGTGCTCGGAGAGCCGCTCGAAGCCTGTTCCAAAGCTCCGATGACCGGCTTCTTCCGTGACGGGGCCTGCAACACCTGTGCGGAAGACGCCGGCAGTCACACGGTCTGCGCGGTGATGACCGCCGAGTTTCTCGCCTTCTCGAAATACGTGGGCAACGATCTTTCCACGCCGCGGCCCGAATTCCAGTTTCCGGGCCTCAATCCCGGCGACAGCTGGTGCCTCTGCGCGAGTCGCTTCCTACAGGCGGCGGAAGAGGGCCTCGCGCCGAAGGTGAACCTCGCCGGCACGCACAAGCGCGCGCTCGACGTCGTCCCTCTCGACCTCCTGAAGGAAAACGCGGCCTGAGATCAGGCGCTGAGCCGCTGGGTGTCGTCGCCCCGGTCCTGATCCATCAGATCCTCGATGAACAGGCTGAGAAGCTGCGGGCGGCCATTCACGCCGGCCTTCCGGTAGATCGCGTTGGTCTGCGCCTTGACGGTGCCTTCGCTGGTGTCGCGCAGCCTGGCGATCTCCTGCGTGGACATGCCCTTGATCGCGAAGAGCGCCACGTCGCGTTCCGCCGGCGTCAGGCCCCAGTCGGTGAAGCGCTCCTCGAGGACTTCCATGAAGGCGCTCGACGCGCGGCGCAGCGCCTCTTCGGCCCGCCGGGTCCGGCGCGAGCTTTCGCGCAACGCCAGACCGCCGAGCAGAACCCCGAGCAGAAGCCCCACGGCGGCGCCGATCTCGATCAGTTCGACGATCTGCCAGCTGAGCGGCTGCGAGCCGATTCCGAAGACGCTCGCGAGGATCTGACTGACGAAGAAGAACGCGCACACGAACTGCACGATCAGAACGACCGCAATGACAGCCTTGTTCGTCACAAATCGGCCTCCCGTTCGTGGCCCCCTACGACCGGGACCGCCCGTCAGTCATCGTCGTCATCGTCGTCATCGGAGTCGCCGCCGCCGTCGTCATCGTCGTCGCTGTCGTCATCGTCGTCGCTGTCGTCCGAGCCGCTCCCGGAACTGTCGCCGTCGTCGTCATCGTCGCGGTCGTCCGAGCCGCCGCCCGGGCCGTCATCATCATCGTCGTCGTCGCGGTCGTCCGACGGGCTGCGCGACGTGCCGTCGTCATCGTCATCATCGACGCCGGTCGTGCCGACGATCGACGTCCGATCATCGTCGTCGTCGTCGGTATCCGTCCAGAAATCGCGGAGGATCGCGCCCGTGGCCGGGTTGAAGACGATCTCGCGCCGGGCGTCCGGTCCGGTCGCGAGCACGCGGGTCCGGCCGAGCCACGTCCGCTGGATCTGGATGCGCGTGAAGCCCTGATCCTTGAGTTCCTCGACGATACGCTCCTGCGTGGCGCCGGCGAACGCCGGGGCCGCGGCGAGGCTTGCCGCGAGGACAGCCGAAAGGAATGCGCGCTTCATCGTCATTTCGCTCCAAAGCGGCCCCCGCCACGAGGGCGGGGGCCGGGCATCGTCAGACCCTAACGCAGGAGGGGTGATCTGCAAGCGCCCCGACAGGGCGACCTGCGCGATCAGTCATCGTCATCGTCGTCGTCGCTGTCGTCAGACCCGCCGTCGTCGTCGTCATCGTCGTCGTCGCTGTCGTCGGAGCC
>CAYTBD010000396.1:0-2814 GCA_964435755.1 uncultured Rhodobacterales bacterium | reverse complement strand
TCATACGCGTCGGGATGATCTGCTTGCTGCCCGCGATCGCGGCGAGCTTGTCCAGCCGCGCGTCGGGCACGTTGACCTCGCCCACGTTCGGCTCGATCGTGCAGAACGGGAAATTCGCCGCCTGCGCCGCGGCCGTCTTCGTCAGCGCGTTGAAGAGCGTCGACTTGCCGACGTTCGGCAGTCCCACGATTCCGGTCTTGAAGCCCATCGGCTGCTCCTTGCTCGTACCGGGGCCTCTTACTCACAACCTCCTCGGGCCGCAACGGCAGCCGTGCTATGATCCGGCAGCACAGGAGGACACGCCCATGCAACCGATCCCCTATCTCTTCTTCACCGACACCTGCGCCGAGGCGATGCGCTTCTACGCCGAGGTCTTCGGATCGCCCGAGCCCGAGATCATGCCCTTCGCCGCCATGCCCGAGGAGGAGAAGGCGAAGATGCCGGGCGTGCCCGCCGAGGCGGTGATGCACGCCGCCCTCAGGATCGGCGACGGCTGGCTCTACGCGAGCGACGACCCCTCCGGCGCGACACCGGCGATGGCGGGGACGAGCGTCTGCGTCTCGCTGCCGACGGCGGACGAGGCGAAGCGGGTCTGGGAGAGGCTGGCCGACGGCGGCGAGGCGCGGATGCCGCTCGAAGCCACGTTCTGGACGCCGGCCTTCGGGACGCTCACCGACCGCTTCGGGACGCGCTGGATGCTCATGGCGGACACCCCGGAGGCATCCTAGTCGCGGCGGCGACGGTCCTCGCGCGCCTGGTAGATCAGGATCCAGGCGAGGAGGATGAACATCGGGTGGGTCAGCCCGCCCGAGACGATGATCGCCGGCACCCAGATCACGAAAGTGACGATGGCCACGATGGGCCGCCCCGCGATTAGGATCGACAGCGGCGGCAGGAAGAGGGCGAGCACGTAGTTCATGCCTGTCAACTTGGGTGATCGGGCCCGGGTTTCAATGCGCTATTGCACGCCCGCCGCTTTTGGGCGACAGGAACGCCCGGACCGGGCCGGGAGGACGCCATGACACGGATCGACGCGAAGTTCGCCGCGCTGAGGGCCGAAGGGCGCAAGGCCTTCGTCTCGTTCATCATGGCGGGCGATCCGGGCCACGACACCTGTCTGGAGATCCTGAAGGGCCTTCCGGCCGCCGGCGTCGACGTGATCGAGGTGGGCATGCCCTTCACCGATCCGATGGCCGACGGGCCGACGATCCAGCTCGCGGGGCAAAGGGCGCTGGAGGCCGGTCAGACGATGGACCGGACGCTCGGGATGGTCCGCGCGTTCCGGGAAGGCGACGGGGAGACCCCGATCGTGCTCATGGGCTACTACAACCCGATCTATTCGCGCGGGGTCGACCGGTTCCTCGACGAGGCGAAGGCGGCCGGCGTCGACGGGCTCATCATCGTGGACCTGCCGCCCGAGGAGGACGACGAGCTCTGCATTCCCGCGCAGGCCGCCGGGATCGACTTCATCCGGCTCGCGACGCCGACGACCGACGACCGGCGGCTGCCCAAGGTGCTCCAGAACACCTCGGGATTCGTCTACTACGTCTCGATCACCGGCATCACCGGGGCGGCGCAGGCGCAGGCGGGCGAGGTCGGGCCGGAGGTCGCGCGGATCAAGGCGGCGACGGATCTGCCCGTGGTGGTGGGCTTCGGGGTCAAGACGCCCGAGACCGCCCTTGCCATCGCCGGGGTCGCGGACGGGGTGGTCGTGGGGTCGGCCATCGTCGACCGGATCGGGCGCGGCGACAGCCCCGGGGACGTGCTGGCCTTCGTCAAATCGCTGGCCGACGGCGCCCACCGGGCCTGAGCCTGCGGCCGGTGCACCCGGTCGTCGCCACGGGGGGAGGCTCTCGCAAAGGATGCCCCTCTCGCCATGCGCCCGCCATGCGCGGTTCCCCCGGTGCGACGGCACGCCCCCGGCGAACCGAGCGCTTGCCCTATTCCGCCGGTGCGATCTCGAGGGTCACGGCTGCATACCAGTCGGCGGCCGCACGGATCTCCTCGTCGGTCATGTCGGCGGCGATCTCGGACATCACCGCGTGCTGGCGCTTTCCGGTCCGGAACGCCTTGAGCTGCGTGTCGATGTAGATGTTGACCTCGCCCGCGAGGTTCGGCGCGTCGAGCGCGACCGAGATCCCGTCCGCACCGTGGCAGGATACGCAGGCATCCGGCGCGCCGGCCGCCGAAACGCCCTCGGGCAGCGCCGCCGTGATCTCGTGCGCGGCGTACCACGCCGCAACATCCGAGATCTGCTGAGCCGAAAGACCGGCTGACACGACGGACATCATCTCGTGTTCACGCGCGCCGGTCTTGAAGGCCATCAGCTGCGCTTCAAGATACTGCTTCGGTTCGCCGCCGATGTGCGGCGCGATCGGGATCTGCGCATAACCGTCGAGTCCGTGACAGGTGCGGCACATGTTGGCGATCTTGCGGCCGGCCTCGGCATCCGCGGCCGGGGCGGGCGACGAGGCAACCCCGGCGAGCAGAAGCCCGCCGAGGATCGTTGCGAAGGTGCGGCTCATTCAGCCGGCGCGGGATTGTAAGCGATGCGCCAGATCGCGCCCGCGAAATCGTCGGACACCAGCATCGAGCCGTCGGGCAGGAATTCGATATCCATCGGGCGGCCACGATACTCGCCCGTCTCCTCGTTCAACCAGCCATCCGCGAAAACTTCGGCGCCTACCGCGTCCCCGGTCTCGGGGTCGAGCGCGGTGAACATGACCCGGGCTCCCACCGGCGTGGTGCGGTTCCACGAGCCGTGCTGCGCCCAGAAGATGCCGCCGTGGTACTCCTCGGGGAACGACTCGTCGT
>CAYTBD010000395.1:879-2820 GCA_964435755.1 uncultured Rhodobacterales bacterium | reverse complement strand
GGGCATCGAGTTCCTCTTCAAGAAGAACAAGGTCGACTGGCTCAAGGGCTGGGGCTCGATCCCGGAGGCGGGAAAGGTAAAGGTCGGCGACGAGGTCCACGAGGCCAAGAGCATCGTGATCGCCACCGGCTCCGAAGCCTCGTCCCTTCCGGGCGTCGAAATCGATGAGAAGATCGTCGTGACCTCCACCGGCGCGCTGGAGCTGTCGAAGATTCCGAAACGGATGGTGCTCATCGGCGCCGGCGTCATCGGGCTCGAGATGGGCTCGATCTACAGCCGCCTCGGATCGGAGGTCACGGTCGTGGAATATCTCGACCACATCACCCCCGGCATGGATGCCGAGGTCCAGCGCAGCTTCAAGCGCCTCCTTGAAAAGCAGGGCCTGACATTCATCATGGGCGCCGCCGTGCAGGGCGTCGACGCGACGAAGACGAAGGCGAAGGTCTCCTACAAGCTCCGCAAGGACGACAGTGACCATACGCTCGAGGCCGACGTCGTCCTCGTCGCCACCGGCCGCCGCCCCTTCACGGACGGGCTCGGTGCCGAGGAGTTGGGCGTGACCATGTCCCCGCGGGGACAGATCGAAACCGATGCTCACTGGCAGACCAACGTGAGGGGCGTCTACGCGATCGGCGACTGCATCGCCGGCCCGATGCTCGCCCACAAGGCCGAGGACGAGGGGATGGCGGTGGCCGAAACCATCGCGGGCCAGGCGGGGCATGTGAACTACGGCGTGATCCCCGGCGTGATCTACACCCATCCCGAGGTCGCGATCGTCGGCAAGACCGAGGAGCAGCTGAAGGAGGAGGGCCGGGCCTACAAGGCGGGCAAGTTCAGCTTCATGGGCAACGGCCGCGCCAAGGCCAACTTCGCGGGCGACGGCTTCGTGAAGATCCTTGCCGACGCCGAGACAGACCGCATTCTCGGCGCCCACCTGATCGGCCCGATGGCCGGCGACCTGATCCACGAGATCTGCGTCGCGATGGAGTTCGGCGCCGCGGCCGAGGATCTGGCGCGCACCTGCCACGCGCACCCCACCTATTCCGAAGCCGTCCGCGAGGCGGCGCTCGCCTGTGGCGACGGGCCGATCCACAGCTGAGCGCCTTCATCTTTCGAAGGGACCGCCGGGGTCCGGGGCCAAAATCCCGGTCACCTGCCTCCGCAGGCGTCAGCGCGGCTCGGCCAGCATCCTCAGCCCCTGGGTCACGTCCGCCCGCACCGCGAGCCTCAGACCCGGCTCGTCGCCCGCGCGGAGGGCTGCGAGGATCAGCCGGTGGTTTTTCGGCGGTTCGGTCCGTCTGAGCCGGCCGTAGAGCGCGCGCATGGTCGGGCCGAGTTGCAGCCAAACCGTTTCCGCCATCGCAAGCATCGCCGGGGCCTGCGCGCGCAGATAGAGCGTCCGGTGGAACTCGAGGTTCGTCCGGATGTAGCCCACTGCATCGCCCTTGGCCGTCGCCTCCGCGATCGTCGCGTTGATCGCCGTCAGCCTGTCGATCAGCGCCATGTGCGCCCGCGGCAGCGCCCGGCTCGCGAGTTCCGTCTCGATCAGCGCCCGCAGCGCCGCCAACTCCTCGATCCGTTCGTTCGAGAGTTCGGGCGTGGACACGCGCCCCGAGGAGGACAGCGTGAGCGCGCCCTCGGCCACGAGCCGCCGCACCGCCTCCCGCGCTGGCGTCATCGACACCCCGAACTCGCGCCCGATCCCCCGCAGCGTCAGCGGCTGACCCGGTGCAATCTCGCCATGCATGATCCGCGTCCGGAGCGTCCGGTAGACGCGGTCGTGCGCCGCGGCGGACGTATCGGAAGGGCGGGCCTGAAGCAGCATGGAAACAGTGTGATCGCTGGCGGCAGTCCGGTCAATTGCCGAAGCGGTAGCGGTGGAGCGTCCGGCCCTCGCGCTTCAGCCACCCAAGATACCACCGTACGGTGATCTCGGTGGAC
>CAYTBD010000395.1:0-869 GCA_964435755.1 uncultured Rhodobacterales bacterium | reverse complement strand
CCTTCGCGCCTGAGCCAGGCGCGCGCCGCGCGATGGTCCCCGTAGAGACGTCCGACCGCCGCCCAGAAGTCCGGCCCATGGTGCATGTGGACGAGATGCGCCACCTCGTGTGCCGCGACATAGTCGAGCACATGCGGAGGCGCCATGATCAGCCGCCACGAATACATCAGATCGCCCTTCGAGGAGCATGATCCCCATCGTGAGCGCGTGTCGCGAAGCGTGATCCGCCCGACCTCCCGCCCCAGGGCTCCGGCGTGCCGGTCCGAGGCCGCGACGAGGCGCTCCCGCGCGAGCGCCTTCAGAAAGGAAGCGACCACCGGTCCCGCATGACGTTCGGGCGCAAGAATGCACCCGTCCTCGATCCGCGCACTCCGGCGTCCTGCTCCGACCACGCGCAGCACGCGCCCCTCGACCGGCAGTTCCGCGCCCGGCGCCACGTCCATTTCACCCGGCCGTTTCGCGAGCTGCCCCCGGATCCAGTCCGCCTTCTCGAGCGCGAAGTCCATGGCCTGACGCTCGGAGGAATGGCGCGGGTAGGAAACGGTGACCCGCCCGTCAAGCCCGGATACCCGCAGCGACAGGCGGCGGGCGCGTCCGGACTGTCTCAGCAGAATGTCGATCGGGGGGTTGCCCGGCAGTGTCGCACGCGCCATATGCCACTCCGTTGCGGCCTCGCGCGACCTTACCGGCGCACCGCCGCAAGGGCCAGCGGGAAAGGCTTTGACAGGGGGTCGCGCTTGTGGCAAGCGGCGTCGATCCCGATCCCAGGAACGACTGAAAAGGTGAACCTAATGCCCAAACAGGAATGGGGCACGAAACGCGTCTGTCCGACGACAGGCAAGCGGTTCTACGACCTTAACAAGACCCCG
>CAYTBD010000394.1:0-2821 GCA_964435755.1 uncultured Rhodobacterales bacterium | reverse complement strand
GGCTTCGTCTTCTTCAACGACAAGGCGGACCGGGCGCGGGAGACGGCGAACTGCATCACGCATTACTGGGACTGGCGCCCGCGCGTCGAGCCCGCCGGGTTCTATCAGTACTTCGACGGCACCGCGCCCACCCACCATCTCTACGGTCTGCGCGAGGCGCTCGACATGATCGGGGAGGAGGGGCTGGAGGCCGTCTGGGCGCGGCATGCGACGCTCGCACGCGCCGTCTGGGCCGCCTGCGAGGTCTGGGCGGAGATGGGTCCGCTGGACCTCAACATCGCCCATCGCGCGAAGCGCAGCCATGCGGTGTCCGCGCTCCGCATCGGCGCGCCTCACGGCACGGCGCTCAGAACCTGGGTCGAGGAGCGGGCGGGGCTGACGCTCGGCATCGGGCTCGGCATGGAGACGCCGGACGATCCCGGGTCGGACGGGTTCTTCCGGATCGGCCACATGGGCCATGTGAACGCGCAGATGGTCATGGGCGCGCTCGGCTCCATCGGCGCGGCGCTCAAGGCGCTGGGCATCCCGCATGGATCCGGCGCGCTCGACGCCGCGGCCGAGGTTATCTCCGAGGCCTGACCGGGACAGGGCGCCGGACCGGCCGAAGCCGGAGCGACCCCTCGACCAGAGCGACGAGGACGGCCGCCGCGAGGAGACCGGCGAAGACGCCGATCGCCGTGATGAGCCATGCGCAGGCGGCGGCGACGAGAAGATAGTGCAGAACGTCTGTCGTTTTCATGAGAACACCTCCGCGCTCCGAACGCCGGGGGTGTCATCGGAGTTCCCCGTCAGGCCCGCGTCGCATCCGCGAGGGCGCCGGGAAGCACCTCGGCGAGGAGGTCGAGATCGGCCGCCGTCCCGCAGCTGACCCTGATGCAGCGGTTCTGCGGCGCCACGAAGGGCATCCTGACGAAGACGTCGCGCGACACCAGGCCGTCGAGCACCGCTCTTGCGAAGACGCCGTCGCGGCCGCAGTCGATGGTGACGAAGTTCGTGGCCGAAGGCAGCGGCTCCAGACCGTTCTCCCGCGCGATCGCGGCGATGCGGTCGCGTGCGGCGGCGACGCGGCCCTGCACTTGGGCGAGATACGCCTGATCGTCCAGCGCCGCGAGGGCGCCCGCCTGGGCGATCCGGTTCACGCCGAAGTGGTTGCGGACCTTGTTGAAGGACGTGATCAGGTCCGCGTGCCCGACGGCGTAGCCGACCCGCGCGCCCGCCAGCCCGTACCCCTTCGAGAACGTCCGCATGCGGATCACGCGCGGGTCGTCGGGGACGAATGCCGGGGCCGTGCCTTCGGGGGCGAGATCGATATAGGCCTCGTCGAGGACCAGAAGCGCGCCTTCGGGGATCTGGGCGATGGTTTCGAGGATCACCTCGGCGGGATACCAGCTCCCCATCGGGTTGTCGGGATTGGCGAGGTAGACGAGTTTCGCATCGACCTCCCGCGCCTTCGCGACGAGCGCGGCGGGATCCTCGTGGTCGTCGCGGTACGGCACGGCATGGAGCGCGCCGCCATAGCCCGCGACGTGAAAGTTGAACGTCGGGTAGGCGCCGTGCGAGGTGACGACCGGATCGCCGGGCTCGACGAGCATCCGCACGAGGTAGCCGAGGAGCCCGTCTATCCCTTCGCCGACGACGATGTTTCCGGGGCCGACCTCGTGATGCGCGGCGAGCGCGTGGCGCAGGTCGTGGTTTTCGGGGTCGCCGTACTTCCACGCCTCCGACGCGGCATTCCGCATCGCCTCCACGGCCCTGGGCGAGGGTCCGAAGACGCTTTCGTTGGCGCCCATGCGTGCGCGGAACGGACGGCCGCGGGCGCGTTCCTGCGTCTCCGGTCCGACGAAGGGGACCGTGGCGGGGAGGCCCGCCACGAGGCCGGTGTAGCGGGGGCGCGTCATTCCAGCTCGAGCTCGAAGAGACGTCCGAGCGCGGTCTCCAGGCGCGCGGCCTCGGCTTCCTTCTCGGTCAGCAATTCGCGTGTCTCTTCGACCACATCCTCGGGCGCGCTCTCCACGAACTTGGGGTTCGAGAGGCGCCCCTTCAGCCCGCCCATGTCCTTGGCGAGCTTGTCGAGGGTCTTGCGAAGCCGGGCCTTCTCTGCCGTGACGTCGATGATGTCGGCAAGCGGCAGGGCGAAGGTCGCCCCGGGGACGGCGATCGTGGCGGAGCCTTTCGGGGCGGTGTCGGCGTCGGTCAGCGTCTCGACCCGGGCAAGCCGTTCGATCAGCGGTGCATTCTTCTCCCACGCGGCGCGGCCCGCCGCGTCTGTGTCGAGCCGGAGAAGGGTGACCTGAAGCGCCGCGGGGACGTTCATCTCGCCCCGGACCGACCGGATCGCGTCGATGACCTGGATCACCCATGTCATTTCGCGGTCGGCGCTGTCGTCGACGAGGTCGGCGGCCTTGTAGGTCGGCCAGTCGGCGTGGACGAGCATCTTCGCGCGCTTGCCCGTCGCGCCCCAGAGGTCTTCGGTGATGAAGGGCATGATCGGGTGCAGGAGGATCAGGCACTGGTCGAGCACCCATGCCATGGTCTCGCGGGTTTCCCGAACGGTGTCCGCGTCTTCCGACGAGAAGAGGGGCTTGGAGAGTTCGAGAGACCAGTCGCAGACCTTGCCCCAGACGAAGCCGTAGAGCGCGTTCGCCGCGTCGTTGTAGCGGTAGGCCGAGAGCGCCTCGTCGACGGCTTCGCGGACCCGCGCGGTTTCGCCCACGATCCACGCGTTCGCCGCGATCCCGGTGTCCGGGACACGGGATCGCGCATGGGTCGCATCCGTCTCGAACACGCCGTTCATCTCGGCGAAGCGGAAGGCGTTCCAGAG
>CAYTBD010000393.1:0-2832 GCA_964435755.1 uncultured Rhodobacterales bacterium | reverse complement strand
GCTTCGGCATCGGCATGAACACCGACCACACGCTCGAAGAGGTGGGCCAGCAGTTCTCGGTCACCCGCGAACGCATCCGTCAGATCGAGGCGAAGGCGCTCAGGAAACTGAAGCACCCGAGCCGGAGCCGGAAGCTGCGGAGCTTCCTGGATCAGTAGGGATGGCGACGAACCGGGAAACAGCCGAAGCCATCGTCGAGGCATTCCTGGCACAGTCGCGTGATCCCGGACGAATGCTCTGGTCCTATGGCGATCTCGCCACAGCCATCGGCAAGCCCGGTCAGCATCGGCTTCTTGGCGCGCCTCTCGACGACGTGCGCCGTCTCTGCGAGGAACGTGGCTGGCCCGACATTGCGACGGTCGTGGTCACGAAAGAGAGTCTCCTCGACGGGACGTTGCGCCCGTCTCCAAAGGCGCTCGAGAAATACGGCGGCTGGCCCGGCCTAAGACGGCAACAGGCGCGCGTTCTCGAATTCGATTGGTCCCTGGTTTCGTAGACCTGCACGCAACGACAGTTGCTGGTCTGGTGTGACGCGCTACCACTGCGGTTATCCGTTCGGGGCACCATCTCCGGGCAGCGCCCGACCCACCCTCTGCGCAATTGCCCGAACTCTCTCGCCCGTCCTCGGGCTTCCCACCGCTGAGGCATCGCGCTACCCTTCCCGAAAGTCTGACCGGGAGCCACGCTCATGTCCCTCCTCTCCCGCCTCTTCGGCGGCGGCGCCGCGAAGCCCGGTCGTCCGCCCGAGACCTACGAAGGGTTCACCATCACGCCCGATCCCATCCGCGAGGGCCCCCGCTGGCGCTTGTCCGCCCGGATCGAGAAAGTGGTGGGCGGCGAGGTGAAGACCCACACCCTGATCCGCGCCGACACGCTCGAGGACGAGGCGTCCGCGGCGATCGCCTCCCTCGGCAAGGCGAAGCAGTTGATCGACGAGCAGGGCGACCGGCTCTTCGAGTGACCGCGCGCACGGTTCCCTCCGCCGCCCCCGCCCGCTAGGCTCCCCGCAAAAGCACAGGAGACAAGGCCCGTGTCCCATCCCGCCCTGACAGAAGACTCCGTCGCCGTCGTCACCGGCGGCGCCTCCGGCATCGGCCTCGCGGCGGCAAAGCGTTTCGCGGCGATGGGCATGACCCTCGTCATCGCGGATGTCCGCGACAGCCTCTTCGCGAACGTCTCTGCGGAGTTGCGAGAGGCCGGCGCGAAGGACGTCCTCACGGCCGAGGTCGACGTGGCCGACCGCGCGCAGGTCGAATGGCTTGAAAAGGACGTGGCGGCCCGGTTCGGCGGCACCGATATCCTGATGAACAACGCGGGAATACAGCCGGGCTCCTCGGTGTTCGGCGACGACGCCACATGGCACCGCATCCTCGACGTCAACTTCTGGGGGATCGCGAACGGCGCCCGCGTCTTCGCGCCGCGGATGATCGACCGCGGCCGCCCCGGCGCGATCGTCAACACGGGAAGCAAGCAGGGCATCACGACGCCGCCGGGCGATCCCGCCTACAACGTCTCCAAGGCGGCGGTGAAGGCCTTCACCGAGGCGCTGGCGCATGATCTCCGCAACACCGAAGGCTCCCGGATCTCCGCCCACCTCCTGATCCCCGGCTTCGTGTTCACGGATCTCACGAAAGGAGACCGGGCGGAGAAACCGGCCGGTGCATGGACGCCGGAGCAGACGGCCGACTTCTTTCTCGACCGTCTGAACGCAGGCGATTTCTACATTCTCTGCCCCGACAACGACGTCTCCCGCGCGGTCGATGAGAAACGCATGGCCTGGGCCGTGGGTGATATCATCGAGAACCGTCCGGCCCTGTCGCGCTGGCACCCCGAATATGCCGACGCCTTCGCGGATTTCGTCAAGCTCGCCTGAGCGGCTTCACCGACGGCGCACTTATTCGGTATCGTCGGTGTCCTCTGCAGGATCCCGGTCTGCGGGGCGGGGGCCGAGAGGCTCCTCGCGCACCTGCTCCGCCCCCTGATCGCGCGCGGGCGCCCGGTTCGACTGGTTCGGGTCCGACGTGGTGCCGGGCCCGGTCGCGGGGTTGGGGCGGTCGTCTTTCCTGTCGTCCGTCATCAGCTTCTCCATGTTGCGGGGGCGGCCGCACCGTTCGGGCGCGGCCGAGGGATCGGGCGCCGCCCGACCTCAGGCCCGGTGCGAGCCCGACGAGAGCGCGTTGTCCGAGGTCACCGGCTTCAGAAGCACGAAGGCGTAGATTGCCGAGATACCGACCAGGATGTAGACGAGGTTGGTGAGCCACGTGTCGACGCCGAAGATGGCCGAGACGAGGTTGAAGTCGAAGAGGCCCACGAGGCCCCAGTTGAGCCCGCCCACGATGATCAGCACGAGCGCCGTCGCATTGAGAGCTTTCATGTCCGTTTCTCCTATCCGTTGTCCGTGCGGGAAACCCCGGTGTCGTTGTTATGTTCCCGGCGGACGGAGGCTGCGGTCCCGTTGTGCCGTGTCACGATCCGGCGGATCGCGCGTCGACGGCCGGGGTGCTCGGTTCCCCGCAAAATCAAGGGCTTGGGGCGCATGATGCCTCCGCAGTTCACGCTCACCGTCGTCGTCTCCGCCGACGGGTTCATCGCGCGCGCCCATGACGACGCGCCGCAGGCCTGGGCTTCGGCCGAGGAACAGGCGCTCTTCTTCGCCGATGTCGAGGCGGCCGACTGGGCCGTGATGGGCCGCCACACGCATGACGCCGCGGACCGTCCCGACCGCCGTCGGATCGTGTTCTCCTCCGGGGCCGGGGCAGGGGACTGGCGCCGCCGCGGCCAGCTCTGGATCGACCCGGATCGTCTGCGCCCGAAAGACCTGCCCTCACTCGT
>CAYTBD010000392.1:0-2836 GCA_964435755.1 uncultured Rhodobacterales bacterium | reverse complement strand
ACCCGAGCATGATGGCCTGGTGGACCTGCTGTTCGTTGTCGGGCCTGACCTGAAGGTCGAGGGCATCACGGATGAGATGCGCGCCCCAGGTGGCGAGCGCGAGGATCGCCACGAGAATCGCGAGGCGCAGAAGAAAGGCGCCCGCGCCGGTCCGCGTCACGCGGGCAGCCTCACCCCGATGCGCCGTCACCGGCAACCGGAACGTCCACCCCCGTGGCCGTGATCACGATCTGATTGGTCCAGTACCAGCGGCGCGTGGTCCAGGTGCCGTCAATCACGACCTCGTCGCCCGCGACCCTGCCGTACCAGACCACCGTATGCGGCGCGTCGGGGCAGACCGTGCGCGCGGTGAAATGGATCACGCCGTCGATCGCCTTGGTCTGGTAGTCGGACCAGCCGAAATCGCAGTAGTTCTGGCAATCGGCCGACTGGAACGTGCCGTCGCGGAACATGATCCTGTTGTCGAGGACCGCGCCGCTGGCCACGTCGGTGCCGAGGATCTCGAACGATCTGCCGTCGAGCTCATGGCCGGCGGTCCAGTCCCCCTCGGGCACGGCGAGATCGGGAATGTCCTCGTTCATCACCGTCATCGTCGCGGCGCCGGTCCCGAGGGTGGCCACCGCGATGGCCGCGATCTGGAGTATCTGGGTCATGGGGGCTCAGGCCTCTCGAAAGTTGAAGGATCGCGTTCGCGCGACCAGGATAAACAGACCCGACCCGACGACAAAGGGAATTCGGCCAGCCACAAGGCGCGTCTTCGTCACGCCGCCAGATACCCGACCCGCGCGCCGAACCCGATCGTCCCGTCCTGCCGCTGGAAAGGTTTGAGGAGCCCGGCCATCGCCGCCATCAGCGCATCCTCGCCCGAATGCTGTGCGGCCTTCGCCGCAACGCCTGACGATGCCATGCCTCTCAATGCGGTCGCGAGGTCGGGGTAGTGCCACGGAGCATCCACGTCCCGGACCTCGACAGGTCTCGGCGCGCGCCGCCGGCGTTATTCGAGGTACTCGCCGCCACGGGTTCTCAGCTTTTCGTCGAACTCGTAGAGAAGTGGTTTGCCCGTGGGGATCTCGACCCCGGGAATGTCGTCGTCGGCGATGTCGTCGAGATGCTTGACGATGCCGCGCATGCTGTTGCCGTGCGCCACGACAAGCGGAATCCGGCCAGCCATCAGCGCGGGTTCGATCCGGATCTGCCAATACGGCATCATCCGCGCGATGCAGTCCTCCAAGCTCTCTGTTCTCGGCAACTCCTTGTCGGGCAGCTCCGAATACCTCCGATCATGGCCCGGGAAGCGCGGGTCGTCCTCGTCAAGCGCTGGCGGACGCGTCGAGAAGCTCCGCCGCCAGAGGTGGACCTGCTCTTCTCCGACCTCCTCCCGCTTCGCATCCTTGTTCTCGCCCTGAAGGGCGCCGTAATGCCTTTCGTTCAGCCGCCAGTGGCGCTCCGTCTCGAGCCACATCAGATCGAGTTCCTCGAGCACGATCCACAGTGTCCGGATGGCACGCTTCTGGACCGACGTCAGGCAGAGGTCAAAGCGCACATCGTGCGCCCTGAGACGCCGCGCCGCGTCGCGCGCTTCGGCGACTCCGGTGTCCGAGAGATCGACATCCGTCCAGCCTGTGAACCGGTTGTCGCGATTCCAGACACTCTCGCCGTGCCGGAGCAGAATGAGTTGCGGCATCTCGCTTGGCCCTCCGTCAGCAATCATCGACTGTCTGTCGAAGCGCAAACGCGCCGCGGCCGCCCCGGGTCCCGGTGCCGGCGATTGAGGAACCGCAGGGGGGCACTTGCGCGTTGCTGGTAGGAGAATTTGGCGGTCGTGCGGGTGAGGCTCGCCGGCGGCGATTGAAGAGATCAGGGGAGAGGCATTGCGGGCGCTCATTTTCGATATGGATGGTGTGCTCACCGACACTGCGGTGGCGCATTTCACGGCGTGGAAAGAGGTCTTCGACGCGGTTCTGGAGGAGCACGGAAAAGCTGAATTCACGCGACGCGACTATCTGGACCAGGTGGACGGCGTTCCGAGATACGACGGCGTGAGGAATCTCCTCGCCTCGCGCGACATTTCTCTTCCGGAGGGTGCGCCGGACGACGAGGGGCTTTCGAGCGTGCGCGGCATCGGGAACGCAAAGAACCGCCGCTACCACGAGTGGCTCGAGCGAAACCCGGTTCCTGTGTTCGAGGATGCCAAGGACCTGATCGCGTGCGCACGCCGCGACGGATTGCAGCTCGCGGTCTACTCGGCCAGCCGGAATGCGGAACGCGTCCTCAGGAGCGCGGGGCTGCAGGACAGCTTCGACGTCGCCGTGGACGGTCGCGTCGTGGAGGATCTCGGGCTGGAGCCGAAACCGGATCCCGGGCAGCTTCTCGAAACCGCCAGCAGACTGCGGTGCCGTCCTGAGGAGGCGGTCGTCCTGGAGGACGCGCTTTCTGGCGTCGCCGCCGCATCGAGGGGGCGGTTCGGCTTCACGGTGGGCGTGAACCGTCAACGCGAGGACCGTGCAGCGCAGCGCCACGCCCTGCGGACCTCGGGCGCGGACATCGTGACGGCGGATCTGCGCCAGCTGACGCTCCCCGACCGCTCAGGCCTCCGGCGGCTGAACCGCCTGCCGTCGGTATGGGACCGCATTCCCGAGATCTCGGAGCGCCTCGACGGCGAGAGGGTCTCGGTGTTCCTCGACTACGACGGGACGCTTTCGCCTATCGTGGACGACTATCGCGAGGCGACGGTTCCCGCAGAAACCGTTGACGCCGTAAGGCACCTGTCCAGGAGATGTCCGGTCGCCGTGATCAGCGGCCGCGATCTTTCGGATGTCCGCGACCGCGTCGGGAT
>CAYTBD010000391.1:0-2837 GCA_964435755.1 uncultured Rhodobacterales bacterium | reverse complement strand
GGTTGAACGCGCCCGCTTCGGCGGCCGGCACCTTGTCCGGGGTCCATGCGCGGTTCTTCCAGTGGTCGATCAGCCCGGCCAGCTGGCGCGCGGGCCAGCGCTTTTCGTCGATGTTGGACGCGGCGATCAGCTGCTTCATGAGCCGCACCTGATCGTCGGTATCCAGAATGGTGAAATTCGTCTTGAGCCCCACGAGCTCGGCGTGCCGGCGCAGGAGCTTCACGCAGATCGCGTGGAACGTCCCGAGCCACGGCATGCCCTCGACCGTCTGCCCGAGAAGCCGCGCGACGCGCTCCTTCATCTCCCGCGCGGCCTTGTTCGTGAAGGTGACGGCGAGAATCTCGTTCGGCCGCGCGGTGCCGGTGTTCAGCAGATGCGCGATCCGGGTCGTCAGCGCCTTCGTCTTGCCCGTCCCCGCGCCCGCCAGCATCAGCACCGGCCCGTCGAGCGCCAGCACCGCGTCGCGCTGCGCCGGATTCAGGTCATCGAGATAGGGGGCCGGTCGCGCCGACATGGCGCGCCGGCTGAGCGGAACCGCCGCTTCGAAGGCGTCGCTTTCGTCGAAACTGCTCATTGTCTCCAATGTAGAAGGAACGGGAGGGGAGCGAAAGGGTTTGTTCCGCATCTGTTCCAGACTTTGGGTTTGCAGGGGGAAGTCCTTCCAATACAAGGGCTTCATGGATCTCGACATGCGCTATCCCGCCCTTTCGGACCTGCAGGTCCGCGCCCGCCGGCGCGTACCGCATTTCGTGTGGGAGTATCTCGAGAGCGCGACAGGCGATGAAAGCGCCCATCGGAGAAACGCCGACGCGCTTGACGACGTGGTGCTGAAAACCGGGATTCTGGGTGGCCCGCGGACGGTCGACCTGACGACGAACTTCCTCGGTCGCACCTATTCCGCGCCGGTGGGGATCGCCCCGGTCGGCATGTCCGGGCTCGTCTGGCCGCAGGCGGAGCGAACGCTCGCCCGCCTCGCCGCCCGCGAGGGCATCCCTTACGGCCTGTCCACCGTCGCGGCGATGGCCCCGGAGGACCTCGCGCACGACATCGGCGATCAGGGGTGGTTCCAGCTCTACCCGCCCGGCGACCCGGACGTCAGGGCCGATATGCTGGCCCGCGCCAGGGAAGCCGGGTTTCACACGCTGGTTCTGACGGTGGACATCGCCGCGGCGAGCCGGCGCGAGCGCCAGACCCGCGCGCGCCTCACCCAGCCGATGAACATCACGCCGCGCCTCGTCCTTCAGGCGGCGCTGAGGCCGGAATGGTCGCTCGCCACGCTGCGCAATGGCATCCCGACGCTCGCGATGCTCGAGAAATACGCCGACGTCAGGACCGCGCGCGCTCCGACGGCCCACGCGGGATACCTCCTGCGGACCGCCCCCGACTGGGACTATGTCAAGGCGCTCCGCGACCTCTGGGAGGGGCCTCTCGTCGTCAAGGGCGTCCTTGGCGCCGAGCCGGTCGCGCGCCTGATCGACGAAGGTGTGGACGCCATCTGGGTCTCGAACCACGGCGGCCGCCAGTTCGCGGCCGCGCCCGCGGCGCTCGACGTTCTGCCGTCGATCCGCGCCGCCGCAGGCGCGGACTATCCGCTCATCTGCGACGGCGCGGTCCGGTGCGGCACCGATGTCCTGCGCATGATCGCGAAGGGCGCGGACTTCGTGATGCTTGGCCGGGCATGGCACTGGGGCGTCGCCGCGCGCGGCGCGGAGGGAGCGGCGCACGTGCTGCACATCCTGAAGGCCGGCATGACGGCCGACATGGGCCAGATGGCGATCGAGCGTCCGGTCGAGGCGCGCGACCGTCTGCCGTGAGAGGTTGCGACTTTCCGGCGGTTTACGCGGGGGCCGCGAGGCCCTAACACTTGCTGCACCTGCGAAAGCTGCCCCGGACCATAGCCATGCCCGACTTCCAGAAAATCCTCGTCGCCAACCGTGGTGAGATCGCGATCCGCGTGATGCGGGCGGCGAACGAACTGGGGAAGCGGACCGTCGCGGTCTATGCCGAGGAGGACAAGTTCTCGCTCCACCGGTTCAAGGCGGACGAGGCCTACAAGATCGGCGAGGGGCTCGGGCCGGTCGCGGCATATCTTTCGATCGCCGAAATCATCCGCGTGGCGCGGGAGTGCGGAGCGGATGCGATCCATCCGGGCTACGGTCTCCTGTCCGAAAACCCGGAGTTCGTCGACGCCTGCGTGGACGCCGGCATCGCCTTCATCGGCCCCAGGGCGGAGACGATGCGGGCGCTTGGCGACAAGGCGTCGGCGCGGAAAGTCGCGATCAAGGCAGGTGTGCCGGTGATACCGGCGACCGAAGTCCTGGGCGACGACATGGCCCGGATCGGGAAGGAGGCCGAGGAGATCGGCTACCCCTTGATGCTGAAGGCGTCCTGGGGCGGCGGCGGCCGCGGCATGCGGCCGATCATGAAGCCCGAGGAACTCGAAACCAAGGTCAGGGAGGGCCGCCGCGAGGCCGAGGCCGCCTTCGGCAACGGCGAGGGCTATCTCGAGAAGATGATCCTCGAGGCGCGGCACGTCGAGGTGCAGATCCTCGGCGACCAGCACGGCAGCATCTACCACCTCTGGGAGCGCGACTGCTCGGTCCAGCGCCGGAACCAGAAGGTCGTCGAACGTGCGCCCGCGCCCTATCTCTCGCCCGCCCAGCGCGAGGAGATCTGCAACCTCGGACGGAAGATCGCCGAGGAAGTCGGCTACGAATGCGCCGGCACCATCGAGTTCCTGATGGATATGGCCACGGGCGCCTTCTACTTCATCGAGGTCAACCCGCGGATCCAGGTCGAGCACACCGTGACCGAGGAGGTCACCGGCATCGACATCG
>CAYTBD010000390.1:0-2847 GCA_964435755.1 uncultured Rhodobacterales bacterium | reverse complement strand
TCAAGCCGGCGCTGTTCAGGAAACAGCCTTACTACCTTCCGGGATGTGACATCTAGCAAAGCACCTCCACAAACTCCCGCCACTCCCGCTTCGAGAGCCCGCTCGTCTCCTGCGTCACCTCCTCACCGTTCAGCATCCGGCGCAGGCAATCGAGGGCTGCAGCCGAGAGCGTCGCGCCGCCCACGCGGTAGTCGAGGAAGGCCTGCCACGCCAGCGGCACCCAGTCGGCCACCAGCCGCCCGATCTCCTCGGCGTAGACGCGGATCTCGTATTGCGCGTGGGCATCGGCGCGCAGGCGCAGGAAGTGGAAGAGGTTGTGCAGGTCCGTCTTCCAGTACCACTGCGTGTAGATGTTGGCCGGCAGGTTCATCCGCGCCAGTTCCCGCGCCAGCCCCTGCTGCCCCTCGTCCGAGATCATTTCCTCGTAGTGGTCGTAGGCGCGCGCCGCGTCGCCCTTGAGGATCTCCAGCACCCGCGCGGATTCCTCCGGGCCCAGCACCTCGCCCCGGCCCTGGTTGTTGACCGTGGACTGCGCGGCCAGCGCGGACGGCTCCGGGATGTAGAACTCCCGGTCGAGGATCGAGTAGCGCGCCGAGTATTCGTTCACGTTGGCCGTGCGGTGGCGGATCCACTGCCGCGCCACGAAGACGGGCAGCTTCACGTGCAGCTTGATCTCGCACATCTCGAAGGGGGTCGAGTGCCAGTGCCGCATGAGGTAGCGGATCAGGCCCTCGTCGTTGCTCACGTGTTTGGTGCCCGCCCCGTAGGAGACGCGGGCGGCCTGCACGATGGCCGCATCGTCGCCCATGTAGTCGATGACGCGGACGAAGCCGTGGTCGAGGACCGGGCGCGCGAGGTAGAGATGCGCCTCCATCCCGTCGGAGACGGCGCGGAGCGTGGGGCGCGGCGTGGCGCGGAGCGCCGCGATTTCGGCGTCCTGTTCGGGGGTGAGGGCCATGCGTCGTTGTCCTTCGTGGTGGGCCGAGTCGCCGCCCACAATATATATGTGGGAAGGTTCTTGGAACCGCGATATGCGGTGGCGTTGACGCAGAGCCGCCGGGGCGGCAGGAAGGGCGGGGGCGATGGAGGCGGTTTCGATGAGGCGAGCGGTTCTGGCGATGGCGGCGGCGGCCGGTCTGGCGGCGGGCGCGGCCGCGGCGCAGACGGCGGTCGCGGTGGAGGACGCGCGGCGGCTCGCCGTGGCGCTGGCCGAGGAGGGCCGGGCCGAGGAAGCGGCGGAGGTGGCCGGGGCGCTTCTGGCGCGCAACCCCGAGGATGCCGCGGCGTGGGTCGTGCTCGCGCGGGTGCGGCGCGGCGCGGGAGATGCGCGCGGCGCGCTCGAGGCGGCGGAGCGGGCGAACGCGGCGGCTGCGACGGACGACGAGCGCTACGCGGCGTCGATCGAGATCGCGGCGGCGAATTTCGTGCTCGAGCGGCGGCTCGTCGCGCAGTTCTGGCTCCGGCGGGCGGCGGAGGTCGCGCCCTCGGAGGCGCTGCGCGCCGCGGCGATCCGCAATTTCCGGCAGGTCCGCGCGCAGACGCCGTGGCAGTTCTCCTTCAATCTCAGCGTGGTGCCGTCGTCGAACGTCAACAACGGCTCGCGCGAGGAGGTGATCGAGATCGCGGGGCTGCCCTTCGTGCTGTCGGGCGACGCGCGGGCGCTGTCGGGCATCGAGATCTCGGCGGGGGCGTCGGCGCGCTACCGCTTCGCGGGGGTGAACGACCTGCCCGCGCAGCTGTCCTTCGCGCTGGCGTCGCAGCGGGTGCGGCTGTCGGACGACGCGCGCGAGCAGGCGCCGGACGCGGAGGGGTCGGACTATGCCTACGACGCGCTGGAATTCGGCTACGGCCAGGTTCTGAGCGGCCGGGACAGCGAGGCGGTGTGGCGGCTCGACACGCTGGTCGGGCGGAACTGGTACGGCGGGGAGCCGCTGTCGAACTACGCGCGCGTGGGCGCGTCGGTGCAGTGGCCGACAGGCGAGCGGGCCGCGACCGCCGTGAGCGCCTCGGTCGAGCGGCAGGTGCGGTTCGACCGCGACGACAGGTCGGCATGGGTCGGGCGGCTCGACCTGCGGCAGGTCTGGCAGACGGAGGACGGCGGACGCCTCGGGGTGTCCGGTGGGGTGCGCCGGACGGCCTCCGATTCGGCCGAGATCGATCACCGGGCGGTGACGGTCGGCGTCGACTACCGCTTCGGGCAACCGGTGCTCGCGGGCGCGACGCTCGACATGGGGCTCAGCCTCGAACGCCGGGTCTACGACGCCTCGCCGTTTTCGGTCGACGGACGGGAGGACAACCGCGCCCGGGTCGCCGCGACGCTCGGGTTTCCCGAACTCGACTACTACGGCTTCGCGCCCACGGTCGCCTTCGAGGCGCAGCGGGTGGATTCCAACATCAGCCTCTACCAGACCGACGACTACGCGGTGCGCGTCGGCATCCGGTCGGTGTTCTGACCGGTCGGGACTGGCGGCGACGGCCTCCGCGGCCTACGGTCGGGGCAACCGAACGGAGGACCACATGCAGATCAGATATCTTCACACCATGGTGCGGGTGCTCGACCTCGAGAAGACCATCGCCTTCTTCGAACTTCTGGGGCTCAAGGAAACCCGCCGCAGCGAAAGCGAGCAGGGTCGGTTCACGCTGATCTTCCTGGCCCCTCCCGGTCAGGAGGAGTGTCCGGTCGAACTCACCTGGAACTGGGACGGCGACGAGGGGCTGCCTTCCGACAGCCGGCATTTCGGCCATCTCGCCTATGCGGTCGAGAACATCTACGACATGTGCCAGCACCTCATGGACAACGGCGTGACGATCAACCGCCCGCCGCGCGACGGGCGCATGGCCTTCGTC
>CAYTBD010000389.1:0-2855 GCA_964435755.1 uncultured Rhodobacterales bacterium | reverse complement strand
CAGCGTGGACATCATGTTGGTGTAGAGCATGTCGAGGAAGCGGCCCGCGTCCGGCCCCCTGACGACAAGCTTGCCCAGCGTCGAGGCGTCAAGAAGTCCAATGGCTTCCCGGGCGTTCTTCACCTCGCGATGGACCGCCTGCCCGATGCTTTCGCCCGCCCGCCTGTAGCAGTAGGGACGGCGCCAGTGGCCGACGGGCTCCCAATGCGCGCCGTTTTCCAGATGCCAGTCGTAGAGCGGCGTCCGGCGGATCGGCTGGAACAGCCTGCCCCGCGCCTCGCCCGCGATCGCGCCCATCGAGATCGGCGTGTAGGGCGGACGGAAGGTGGTGGTGCCGACCTGCGGGATATTCGCGCCGAGAGATTGAGAAAGAACGGCGAGACCATTGATGTTGCTCAGTTTCCCCTGATCCGTCGCCATGCCGAGCGTGGTGTAGCGCTTGGCGTGCTCGACGCTTTCGAAGCCCTCGCGCGCGGCCAGTTCGACATCCGACACCTTCACGTCGTTCTGGAAGTCGAGCCACATCTTCATCTTGAGGCCGTCACCCGCCCCGCGCGGCATGACCCAGACGGGTTCCATGGCCGCTTCCGACGGCTCCTCCACCTCCGGAACGGCAGCCGCCGCCGTCGCTCCGGCGACCTTCGCCCCGACCTCCAGCGCATCGGCGAGCGCCTCCGCCGTGCTCACAGCGCCCGACGCGGCGCCGGCCGTCGCCACGAAGGGTCTGCCGTCGGCGCCCGTCGGCGCGCGCTCGGGGTCCGGCCGGAAGTGCGCCTGCGCCTCGTGCCAGATCAGCTTGCCCCCGCAATGCGACCAGAGGTGAACGACCGGCGACCATCCGCCCGACATGGCCACGGCATCGCAGGGGATATCCTCGAGGCCCGCGCCTTCACCGAGTTGCGCACAGATCGTCACGCCTTCGACCCGGGCGGTGCCCTTGACCTTGGCGACGCCCGTTCCCACCTCGACCCGGATACCGAGTTCCTTCGCCTTTCCAGCAAGTTCTCCGCCGCCGCTCATCCTCGCGTCGAGGATCGCCGGCACGCGCAACCCCGCCTCGACGAGCGCGATCGCGGTGCGGTAGGCGTCGTCGTTGTTCGTCACGACGACGGTCCGGTCACCGGGGCTGACGCCGTAGTTCACCAAGTAGTCGCGCACCGCGGAGGCGAGCATCACACCCGGCAGGTCGTTGCCCGCGAAGGCCAGCGGACGTTCGATGGAGCCGGTCGCGGTGATGACCTGGCCTGCCCGGATCTTCCACAGACGGTGTCGCGGCCCCGGCGCCTCGGGGTCGTGGTCATGGAGCCGTTCGTGGGCGAGCACATAGCCGTGGTCGTAGATGCCCGCGCCCATCGTCCGGGTGCGGAGACGGACGTTGTCCATGGCGAGCAGCGCCTCGACCTGGGCCTCGACCCAGCTTTCGGCGTCCTGCCCGTCGATCACCGGCGCGTCGACCGGCGCGCGGCCGCCCCAATGCGCTGTCTGCTCGATCAGCAGGATCCGCTTGCCGCTTTCGGCCGCCGTTCGGGCCGCCTGCAGGCCCGCGATTCCGCCCCCGATGACAAGCACATCCACGTGAGCGTGAAAGTGCTCGTAGGTATCGGCATCCCGCGCCTTGGGCGCCTTTCCAAGGCCCGCCGACTGGCGGATGAAGGGTTCGTAGACGTGCTTCCAGAAGCTCCGCGGGTGCATGAACATCTTGTAGTAGAAGCCCGCCGGCAGGAACCGGGTGAGGAAGCCGTTCACCGCCCCCACGTCGAACTCCAGGCTCGGCCAGTGGTTCTGGGACCGGGCGCCAAGGCCTTCGAAAAGCTCGGTCGTCGTGGCCCGCTGGTTCGGTTCCAGCCGCGCCCCCTCGCCGAGGTTGACGAGCGCGTTCGGCTCTTCCGCGCCGCTGGCCACGACGCCGCGGGGACGGTGGTACTTGAAGGACCGGCCGACGAGGACCTGCCCCGCGCCGAGGAGCCCGGAGGCGAGCGTGTCGCCCGAAAACCCTTCCAGCCTCTTGCCGTTGAAGGAGAATTCCAGCGGCTGCGTGCGATCGATCAGGCGGCCGCCGGTGGGCAGGCGCGTGCTCATGAGAACTCCCTCCAGGACCAGCCGGGATGCTTGTCGGAGATGGCCTTGCGAATGGCGTCGGGCGGCTCGGTCGTCTGCGCCAGATAGGTGCCGTAGACCTCCAGCGTCACGGTGTGGCGCGCGGCGTGGAACCACTTGCCACAACCGTGCGAATGGCGCCAGCGCTCGAAGTGGACGCCCTTGGGGTTCTCCCTGACGAACTGGTATTCCTCGAACTCCTCGTCGGAGGAGCCGGGGCCGTGGCGCCTGACATGCGCCTCGCCGCCCGGGGCGAGTTCGGTCTCGTCGGCGGCTATGCCGCAATAGGGACAGGTGAGGATCAGCACGGCTCGGCCCCCTGAAGACGCGGATGGACAGAATATGGATTGCGCATGGATCGCGTCGGGACGCGGATCGGGAACGGGACCGCCGCGGCGACGCCGTCAGAAGTTCGGATAGACAGGCGGCGGAGAGGGCGGGGTGACGAGGATGCCATGCCCGGTGTACGCGACCACGAAGAGCGCCGCGAGCATGACGGGCGCGAGCAGCCCGAAGACGAAACCCGCGATCTTGGCGCGATGGCGATGAAGGTCGTCCGCGGTCGGAAGCCGCCGGAGCATGGCGCGCATGATGTCGGTCCCCTGTCCTGACCGGACAGAGATACCCGACCGGCCGGCGAGGTCAAGACGGACGGGGCGGCCGGGAGAGCGGCTCTCGGATCACTCCTCGACGAGCGCGGGGTCGGAGAGCGGCTCCTGCTCGAGTTCGACAGGTTCCATGTCGATGGCGTCGTCGGT
>CAYTBD010000388.1:0-2869 GCA_964435755.1 uncultured Rhodobacterales bacterium | reverse complement strand
GGCACGGCCTCAAGCATCAACCCCCGATCGACAGCATCCCATGCGATGCCGCCGGCGGTCGAGATTGCTTCATCGATCGGTCTCGGGCCTTGGTGTCGGATGGGCAGCGCCTTGACGAGCCGCGCCAGCGCCTCACCCTCCGGCAACGGCGTTCCGAACTCCATCAGAAGCGCCAGCTTAGCCGGGTCGAGCTGGAGACGCTTCCGTAGATAGTTCGGGAGGCTCTCCTTCCCCTTCGATGCGGAAAGACGCCGTGCCAGGTCCCCCACGCTCCGGTCCGGGGCGAGATCGAGTCTCAGATCCGCACCTTCCCGCACCTCGCGGGACACGGCATAGAGCCCGCCACCCTCCAGACCCTTCGCGGAGACGACAAACTCACCGCGGACACGGACAGCCCCGGCGAGAAGCGCCGCGCCCTTCACTGGCGTCCCGAAGTGCCGGGCCATGTGAGGGGTCCAGTCAACGGCGAGACCCACGTTCGACGGGAGGAAAGATGCCACATTGACACCGCGGTCGGAAAGCCAGGGCCTCCAAGCACCATCAGAGCCTAGTCTGGCCCAACTTGCGCCACCGAGAGCCAGAACCGTCACGCGAGGCCGGACTTCGAGCCGGCCGTCCACAGTGTCAAAAACGAAGGAGTCGGCCGACCATCCTGTCCAGCGGTGCCGCGTTCTGATCTCGACTCCGGCCTCCATGAGCCGAAGCAGCCATGCCCGCAGCAGCGGCGACGCCTTCATGGCGACGGGGAAGACCCGACCGGACGATCCCGTGAAGACCTCTTGGCCCAGCTCCCGTGCCCAGGTCCGGACCTGCTCCGGCCCGAAATCCGCCAGCATCGGTCTAAGGTGGCCTGCGGCCTCGCGATAGGCGGCAAGAAGTTCTCCGGCCGGTTCGTCCTTCGTCAGGTTCAGCCCCGATTTTCCCGCCATCAGGAGCTTCCGCCCCACCGACGGCTTCGCCTCCATGACGAGAACGCTCCGGCCTGCGCGCGCCAGTTCCTCCGCAGCCATCAGCCCCGCCGGGCCCGCGCCGATCACCAATGCGTCCGTCATGCTCTTGCCATTCGTCCACCGGGCGGCACCTTATGCGTCCGTGACCGACGACGCCATGCCCACCTGCCCGCTCTGCGGCCGTCCGATCCCGCCCGGCGGCGGCAGCCTGCACCACCTGATCCCACGGCTGAAGGGTGGCAAGGACGGACCGACCGTCCTGCTCCACGAGATCTGCCACAAGGAGATCCACGCGGCCTTCACGGAGGCCGAACTGGCCCGCCGGTTCAACACGGTCGCGGCCCTGAAGGCCTGTCCCCGCATCGCCAGATTCGTCGATTGGGTCTCGAAGCGCCCGCCCGCGTTCCGGTCGAAGGTCCCGGGCCGGCGCAGGCGCCGCTAGCCGATCATCGCCTTGATCGCCGCCACGTGCGCGGTGCCGGCTCCCTGCGCATCCTCTGCAAGAGATCGGGCGAACGGCATGAGTTCGCTGCCCGGAACGACCGCATCGACGAGCCCGAAGATCATCGCGTCCTCCGCGGTGAGTCGCGCGCCTCCCATCAGTATCAGCTTCGTCCGGGCCGGACCCACCAGGGCCGCCAGACGTCGGGGATCGGACGGTTGCGGCAGAAAGCCGAGTTTCATCACCGGATAGAAGAAGGACGCCCCGTCGACCGCGACCCTGAGATCACATGCGAGCGCCATGCCGAAGGCGCCGCCGGCCAGCGTGCCGTTGAGCGCCGCGATCGTGAGGCACGGCAGCGCCGCGATCGCCCCGGAAAGCTCTTCCCAAACGGGATCCGTTGCCAGCCCAGCCCGCGCCTGATCGAGATCTGCTCCCGCCGAGAAGACCCGCCCTTCTCCCGTCAGGATCAGCACGTTGGGACCGGCCACCGCCTCCCGCGCGATGTCGCGCAGTTCACCCAGCATGTCCCGTGTCAGAGAATTCGCCTTGTCCGGACGGTCGATCGTCACCGTCCAGAGAGCCTTCGCCTTTTCGAGACGGATCACGCGACGAGACCAACGCGCTTTCGGATCGCCTCGTCGCGCAACGAGATCTCCTCGCCGACGAACGCATCCGCATCCGCTGAACACATCCAGACCAGCGTCTTGGCCGGCCAGTCCGGCGGAATGTGCGCGGTCCAGTCGAGTTGGCTTACCGGGTTGATGCCACTTGCCTTGATGTCTCTCTGCATCTGCGTGGCAACCGTCCCCGGTGACAGGCCCATGGCGCGAACGCCCTTGCCATGCGCCTCGAGATGGACGCAGCGCGTCAGCATCGCCGCTCCGGCCTTCGAGGCGCAATAGTGGCTCCACGCCTCCACCGGATTGTGCGCGGCTCCCGAGGACACCGTGATGATCGTTCCGCCGCCACGCTCGATCATTCCGGGCAGCGCCGCACGCATGCCGTGGAAGACCCCCTTGAGGTTCACGTCGATGGCGGCGCTCCACGCTTCGGGATCGGCACCCCAGATATGCGAGATCGGTTCGATCACGCCGGCGTTTCCGACCAGCACGTCAAGCGTCCCGAAATGTCCGACGCAGGCGTCGACGGCGGTCGCGACTTCCCAGTACCGGCTCACGTCACACGGTATGGCGATGGCCCGGTCCCCGATTTCCCCCGCGAGCGTCGCGATCGCATCCTCTCCCCGCGACAAGAGCGCGACGTTCGCCCCAACCGCCGCGAATTCCCGCGCAGCCGCGGCTCCGATCCCGCGGCTCGCCCCGGTGATGACTACCGTCTTTCCTGTCATGTCCGACATGGCACTCTCCCTGATCGGTGGACAAACGATCACTTAAGCGCATCCGGTTCAAGGCGGCACTTGACCCGCATGCGCTGCCGGTGAGACTTTCCCGCGCAAAGTCCTTGTTCCGTGGAA
>CAYTBD010000387.1:0-2873 GCA_964435755.1 uncultured Rhodobacterales bacterium | reverse complement strand
GGAATGGCCGGCGTTCTCGACGCCGCGCGCTTCCGCCACTTCCTCAGCCTTGAATTCGACGTCTCCATGCGCGACGTCACGGCCTTCGTGCTCGGCGGTCACGGCGATACGATGGTGCCGCTCGTCCGCTATTCGACGGTCGGCGGCATACCGCTCCCCGACCTCGTGTCGATGGGCTGGACCACGCAGGAGAAGATGGATGCGGTCGTCCAGCGCACCCGCGACGGCGGCGCCGAGATCGTGGGCCTGCTGAAGACGGGATCGGCCTTCTATGCCCCCGCCACCAGCGCCATCGAGATGGCCGAGGCGTATCTCAAGGACCAGAAGCGGCTTCTGCCCTGTGCGGCCTGGGTCGACGGGGCCTATGGACTCAAGGGGCTCTACGTGGGCGTTCCGACCGTCATCGGCGCGAACGGGATCGAACGCATCGTCGACATCAAGCTCAACAAGGACGAGCAGGCGATGTTCGACAAGTCGGTGGATGCGGTGAAAGGCCTCGTGGAGGCCTGCAAGGGCATCGACAGCGCACTCGCCTGACCGGGGCGCGGCCCGTCAGACCGCCTGTGATCTTTCCGTCCCCGGTTTTTGCTGCGTCGAAGCCGGGGCCGGGCCGTCCATGTCCGTGCACGCGCACCGTCGCGGTCAGCTAGTCTTCCACCTCGTAATCGCCCGACTCGATTTCCGAGGTGAACGCCTCCTCTTCCACACCCCAGGAAACATAGAGGTAGACGAGAACCAGAAAGATCACCGCGCCCGCAACAGCCGCGTACATGATCGTCTTGTTCGTCGTCCACTTGTTGTCTTTGTCCGCCATGTCCGACCTCCCGGTGTTCGACCGTCGGTGAAGGTTTGCGAAGGCATGTCCTGTGCGCTTCCCCTGATCGTCTCCAGCGGCGCGTCCTATTGCGTGACTTGCTCGGCCGGCGCTCCGTCGTTCTCAGAGGTATCCTCCTCAGCGGATGCCGCCTCCCCCGAAGCGTCGTCCTCGGCCGGCGTCTGGGATGTTTCGGAGGCCGGCGAGTCACCTGCCGCGGCAGCCGAGCCATCGTCCTCCGCCGCAGGGTCCGGCTCGGACAGCGCACTGTTCATCATCGTCTCGATGTCCTCGAGCCGGTTTGCCCTCTCGGCAACATCGGACGTGAGGTTCGCCACCATGTCCTGGACTTCCGCGAGTTGCGCTTCGGCTGCCGAGACGGCTTCGTCCAGGGTGGCCTGACGGTTCTCCATGGACGAGATGGTCTCTTGCAACGAATTCCTGCGCTCCTCGAGCCGGGCCACTTCTTCCTGATGACGCGCAACCGCATCCCGGGCCTCGCCCTGCCGCGCGAGGGCGTCCTGCAGGCGGGCTTCCGCCTCTGAGGCTTGCTCGGACAGACGCGCCGTATCATCCGTCAGGTTGGAGATCGTCTCGCGAAGGTCGGCTTCTTCCGCCCGAGCCTCCTCCAGCCGGCTTCCGATTCCGGCGAGTTCGTCGGTTTGCGCCGCGATCATGTCGGCGAGCTCCGCCCTCCGATCCTCGAAAGTCGCGATCTCCTCCCGCATCGGCTGCAATTCCTCTTCGAGCGCCTCCGCCTCCGCCTGCCGCTCGGAAACCTGCTCGCCCAAAGCGGTGACCTCCTGCGAAAGCCGCTCCTGCTCGGCGGCCAGCGTCTCGACATCCGCCGCAAGCTGGTCGCGCTCCGCGCGGAGCTGATCGACTTCGGATCGAAGCGTCTCGATCTCCGAGCGGAGGTCGTCGGCGGATCCGCTGAGTTCGACCTGTTCGTCCAGCTGGCTCTGGAGCATCTCGATTTCGGACGTCAGCGCCTCCTCGCGCTGCGCACGCGAGATGAAGAAGTAGATGAAGAGGAGGAGAACGACCGCCGCGACGATCGCGATCAACATGATCGTCCGGCCGTTCGTCGATTGGTTCTCGGTGTCGGCCATGCCAATTTCCCCCTCGCATGCTCGAACAACTGGACGGTTTGTCCACTGGCTTCAGAACGCCGGGAGCGGCGGCCGAGTTCCGGTGCACGCCCTTTGGCTTTCCGCGAATCTCGTTGGTACACGACAGTGTACTGTGGCGACGCGAATGTGTGATCACACTTTTATTCTTGTGATCACAAATGTAGGGTTTTCCCGACCAAACGCGCATTTGCGACGAAAAATCGTTTATCAGCGCAACTCTCCTGTGTCATTGAACTGGAAATTCCACAGGATGGGACAGAGTTGTGAACATTCACGAATACCAGGCGAAAGCACTCCTTCGCGACTACGGCGCCCCTGTTTCGGATGGCCGCGTCGTGCTTCGCGCCGAAGAGGCCAAGACGGCGGCCGGCGAACTCGACGGACCTCTCTGGGTCGTCAAGGCGCAGATCCACGCCGGCGGTCGCGGCAAGGGCTCTTTCAAGGAAACCGATGCTGGCGAGAAAGGCGGCGTCCGTCTGGCGAAGTCGGTCGAGGAAGCCGCCGACGAAACCAAGCGGATGCTCGGCCGCACGCTCGTGACCAAGCAGACCGGCCCCGCGGGCAAGCAGGTCAACCGCATCTACATCGAGGACGGGTCGGGCATAGAGCGCGAACTCTATCTCGCCCTTCTCGTGGACCGTCAGACCTCGCGCATCTCCTACGTCGCCTCGACCGAGGGCGGTATGGACATCGAGGAAGTCGCGGCCTCGACGCCCGACAAGATCCTGTCCTTTTCCGTCGACCCGGCCACCGGCTATCAGCCCTTCCACGGCCGCCGCATCGCCTTCGCGCTCGGCCTCGAGGGACCTCAGGTCAAGCAGTGCGTCGCGCTGATGGGCACGCTCTACAGGCTCTTCGTGGACAAGGACATGGAGATGCTGGAGATCAACCCGCTGATCGTCACCGAGAGGGGCGACCTCAAGTGC
>CAYTBD010000386.1:0-2886 GCA_964435755.1 uncultured Rhodobacterales bacterium | reverse complement strand
ACCGACCGGGTGCAGAAGATCACCTTCTCCAAATCCCAGCTCCGCGACCTCGTCGCGGCGCTCGACCTGCCCGAAGGGGTCTATCAACTGCGGCTGACGACCGGCGAGAAGAAGTAACCGGCCGCGACGCAAGCTCATGTCTCGCGGACCGCCATCGACGAGGTCTGCACATCTCCCCGCGGCGGGGTCTGCCAGGGCGGACCCGCCGGGCCGTTCCCAAGGCCGCCGCGATCGCGCGCACGGGGCGATCCAGACGCGGGCTCTCACGCCCCCTGCACGCGGAACACCTTCTCCAGCGCGGTCCCGCCGCGAACCAGTTCGAGGTTCGTCTTCGGCACGCCGAACGCATTGGCGAGCGCGGCCGCCACGGCCTCGTTGGTGGTGTCGTCCCCGGGCGGCTCCGAGACGTAGACGCTGATCGTCCCGCCCGAGGCCTGCACCCGGGGATGCGACGCGGCGGGCGTCACGCGGACGGTGACGGTGCCGTCGTGGTCCATGAAGGTCGCGAGCGGCGGCAGGGGCTCTGGGGCTGGACGTGCCACGTTCACCTCGTAGGATCGCGGAAATCACATGGGGAACGGGATCGGATGGGCACGGGTTTCTTCTGGGACGAAAGATGTTTCTGGCACTCGGGCGGCAACTACGCGCTCACCGTGCCGGTGGGGGGCCTCGTCCAGCCACTCGCCGCCGGCGGGCTTCCCGAAAGCCCCGAGACGAAGCGGCGCCTCAAGAACCTTCTCGACGTCACCGGCCTGATCCGCGACCTCGACGTCCGCGGCGCCGATCCGGCCACGTCGGACGAGCTTCTGCGCATTCACCCCGGCTCCTACCTGACTGAATTCCGAAAACTTTCCGATGCCGGGGGAGGCGAGCTCGGCTTGCGCACCCCGTTCGGCAAGGGCGGCTTCGAGATCGCGAAACTCTCCGCCGGTCTCGCCCGCGCCGCCCTCTTCTGCGTACTCGACGGCGAAACGGAGAACGCCTACGCCCTCTCGCGCCCGCCCGGCCACCATTGTCTTCCCGACTTCCCGCAGGGCTTCTGCCTGCTGGCCAACATCGCCATCGCCGTCGAGGCCGCGCTGGCGGAGGGCAAGGCCGACCGCGTCGCGGTGCTCGACTGGGACGTCCACCACGGCAACGGCACCGAGGCGATCTTCTACGGTCGCGACGACGTGCTGACGGTCTCGCTGCACCAGGAGCGGAACTTCCCGATGGACACGGGCGATTTCGCCGATCGCGGCGAGGGCGCGGGGGCGGGCTGCAACCTCAATGTCCCGCTGCCGCCCGGCACCGGACACCGGGGCTACCTCGAAGCGATGGAGCGCCTCGCGCTTCCGGCGATCCGGGCGTTCCGGCCGGACGTCGTCATCGTGGCCTCCGGCTACGACGCCTCCGGCGTCGATCCGCTCGGCCGGATGCTGTGCTCGGCGGAGACCTTCCGCCGGATGACCCGGATGACCATGGACCTCGCCCGACACATCTGCGGCGGCCGCCTCGTCCTCGTCCACGAGGGCGGCTATTCGGACGTCCATGTCCCCTTCTGCGGCCATGCCGTCCTCGAGGAGTTGTCCGCAAGCCATATCGGCGCCCCCGACCCGCTGGGCGACACGATCGACACGCGTCAGCCCTCCGCGGACTTCGACGCCTTCGTCTCCGGCCGGATCGGGGAGATGGCGGCGGCCCTCTCGCATCATCCTTGAGCCGGCTGAACGCGGCACCCGCAGAAGACCCCGGCGCGCAACCCCTTGAAGAGCATGCCCGAAAAGCGGATAGGCGGATCGGAGACCGTTCACGCGCGCCCCGTCATGGCCGCGTCCGCACCGGGGTAGGCAGGTGACTCAGCTCTTCAAGACGGCGGAGGGGACGCCCGAGCGCACGAGGCGTTGCAGGTGACCGATCCCCTCCTGTTCTGGGTCGCGGCGATCGTGGGGTCGTTCTTTGTCGGCGCGAGCAAGGGCGGGCTGCCCGCGGTCGCCCTGCTCAGCGTTCCGCTCCTGTCGCTCGTCATGCCGCCCCTGCAGGGCGCGGCGCTTCTGCTGCCGGTCTACCTGATCAGCGACGTCTACGGGCTCTGGATCTACCGGCACACCTTCTCCCGCCGCAACCTCGCGATCCTGCTTCCCGCGGGCCTTCTGGGAATTCTGGCGGGCTGGCTGCTGGCCGGGCGGACCGACGAGGACACCGTGCGCCTCGCCATCGGGCTCGTGGGGCTCGGCTTCGTCGCCCTCAGGATCAAGAGCCGCCTCGCGGGCGCGACGGCGCCGCGGCCAGCCGATGTGCCGCGCGGCGTTCTCTGGGGCACGGTGTCGGGCTTCACCAGCTTCGTCGCCCACGCGGGCGGACCCGCCTTCCAGATCTACGTGCTGCCGCAGCAGCTGCCCAAGATGATGTTCGCCGGCACGTCCACCATCCTCTTCGCGGTCCTGAACCTCTCCAAGGTGCCGCCCTACCTCGCGCTCGGCCTCTTCAATCCCGACGAGTTGCGCATCGCCGCGTTCCTCGCGCCCATCGCCATCTTCGGCGCCTGGATCGGCTACCGCCTGACCCTGATCCTTCCCGAGAAGCTGTTCTTCATCCTCGTCGAGCTGACGCTCTTCGCGATCTCGCTGATGCTGATCCGGGCCGGGTTGCAGCCGGGCTGATCCCGGGCGCCCCGCCCGGTCGCGGACGAGCGCCGGCACCTCCCCCCTGCCCGAGCCGCGTCGGTGGGCGTCCGCCATGGCTGTCGCAATCGGCGCCGGGCATGGCACGGCGTCCGCGCCCGGAGACCCGTCCCACCTTGACCATCCGGCTTCAAAGGCCGACATGGATCCCCGACCCACCGGAGAAACCCATGCCCGCCCCGAACCCCGCCGCGCTCGACTTTCTGCTTACACGCCGCTCGCG
>CAYTBD010000385.1:0-2886 GCA_964435755.1 uncultured Rhodobacterales bacterium | reverse complement strand
CCTTGCGGGCAACTGCGGTCCCGTAGACGCGATTCATCACGTCGGTGACGAGGAAGGCGAGCGGATAGGTGAAGGCGCCCCAGGTCAGCCATTGGCCGAACAGGAACTGAACGAGGATGTTGGAGGCCACCACGATGGTGGCCATGGCAAGAATACCGGGCAGGATGCGCGTCATTGAATATGGCTTCCGTTTTGACAAGGTTGCGGAGACTTGGCCCCACATGCGGGACGCGCGGCGTGTAGCGCCTCTCCGCTCATGCCGCAAGTCATTCCGCAAGCCGGTATTCCACGAACTCTGTCTTCTGGATCGGCAGGTTATTGTCGTCGGAGACCATCGTGAGACGAAGTCTGCCAAGGGCGTCCCGCCAGATGGAAAGGCCTTCGAGGTTGTCGTGCACGCGCGCCGCGGTCTGCAGAATCGTCTCGCCACCGCCGATGTCGTTCCCGTCGATTGAAAACCGCCGCACACGACTCGAGAAGCCCAGAACCCCCAGAAACTGCCGTTCGAGAACGTAGAAGCTTCCATCCGGTCCGAAATCGGCGCCCACGACAAGGTACCCGTCCTCGCGCGGTACACTGAACGGAATGTCCCACGCGCCATCCCGATACCGGAAGACGGGGAAATCATCCGTCAGTCCCCCCGACCGCTCGGGAAGCGCGTAGAGCGTCCCCTCGCGGTCTGCGGCGAGGGCCTCGAGACCCGCGTTGGGCTGCAATGAACCGAACACCGGCGGGACGGGGAGGGGCTTCGCAGGCCTGTCGATCCCGGGGTAGAGATTGACCCGGTGCGCTCCCTCGAACGAGACCGCGTAGCCGCCGTCCGGCAGCGTGGTCAGACCTTCGGAATCCTCGAACCGCGTCCCGCGAATATTCGATCCGTCCGACGCGCGAAGCGACCCGATGCTCTGAACCGTCACCGTCTCGATGCGTCCCCCGGCATCTCTCTCAATGACCCCCGTTACGACTTGCGAGCTGTCGCCGATGACGACGAACGACATTCCGTCATCAGAGAGCTCGATCCCGGAGAACCCGAAGAACGCCTCGTTCGTCTTCGCCCAGGTGAACGATCCAGCGAACTCGGCCGCTTGATCGGCGGCGGCCGTGCAGGACGATGCGAAAAGGGCGGCGATCAGCGCGCAGCGAGGACGGCGCGGCATTGATCGGGAAGGTCCGCCAGCATCAGGTCACGGCGCGGCCTGGGCGGCGGCGCGTTCGGATCGGGCGGCGGGGGATTGAGGATGTTGTTCACCCAGTCCTGCGCGTCGGCGCATCCGTCTCCGACCGGCATCGGATCCTGGGCGATGCATCCGCGCGCGCCTGCGGGGCACTTCAGTCGCACGTGAAAGTGGTAGTGGTGCCCGTACCAGGGCCGGACCTTGCGAAGCCAGGACCGGTCGCCGGTCTCGTCGTTGCACATCTGCACCTTGGCTCCGGGGAAGACGAAGATGCGCTCCACCGCGGGATCCTTGGCGGCGGCCTTGAGGATCTCGTGATGCGCGCGGGTCCAGCTGCCGTTCACATAGGCGCCATTCGCCCGCCGCATCGAGATCGACGACAGGCTCTCCCGTTCCGCGCGGCTCAGTTGGAGGTTCGTGGCCGGCAGCATCCAGATATCGGCATCCAGCCCGATCTGGTGCGAGGCATGGCCCGTCAGCATCGGACCCCCGCGCGGCTGCGAAATGTCGCCCACGTAGAGTCCGTTCCATCCCGGCTGCAGCGCGGCCTGCCGCGAGAGCCGCTCGATGAACGCGATCGTGTCAGGATGGCCCCAGTTCCGGTTCCGGCTGAGCCGCATCGCCTGCCAGGTCGGACCGGTCTCGGCCAATTGCTCCGCGCCGGCGAGGCAGCCCTTGGAGTAGAAGCCGACCGGCGCGGGCGATTGCGCCGACGCCACGGACGAAGCGCCGAACATTTCCTTGGCGATGCCGTTCCGCATGACGAGGTTGCTGGAGGACACGGTCGGCTCCGTGTCGTCGGCGTCGCAGGCGGCGACACCGAGGACGAGCGCGAGAACCAGGGCGATGCGGTGGATCATTCTGCTCGATCTCCATCCGGTTTCACCCATGCTAACAAAACGAGCCCGATAAGGAACAGCAGAATGAGCGGCGTCACGCCAAGCTGCTGGCTGCCGGTCAGATAGGTCACGGCTCCGATCGACAGCGGCGCGATGAACGACGTGGCCTTGCCCGCCAGCGCGTAGAGACCGAAGGCTTCCGTCATCCTGTCCGGATCGGACTGCCGCACCATCATCGTCCGCGACGCGGACTGAAGCGCGCCGCCCGCCGCGCCGATCAGCGCGCCGACCACGTAGAAGGCGATATCCGGCAGGTTGGAGCCGTCTTCGAGGGGAATCCCGAAAAGGACGCCGGGCGAGATGAAGACGATCGCGACGGCAACCACGGTAAGCACAGAAATGCAGATCAGGATCACCGGCTTCGGTCCGCGCGCGGAATCCATCCGCCCGCCGAGCCATGCGAAGAGCGCCCCGGTGACGATCGCCAGTATCCCGAAAATGCCGGTATCGACGACGCTCCAGCCCAGGACGCCCGCCGCGTAGATCCCGCCGAAGGCGTACATCCCGTTGAGCCCGTCCCGATAGAACATCGAGGCGCCGAGATACGAAAACAGGCTCCGCCGCCTCGGCAATCCTTTCAACGTCGTCCAGAGCGCCCCGAGGGCCTCGCGCACCGCACCGCGACCCGGCAGGATCGGCGGCGGCTCCCGCACCCAAAGAAAGAACGGGACCATGAAGACCGCGAACCAGAGTGCCGTCAGCGGCCCCACGAACCGCGTCCCCTCTCGCGCCGCCGGATCAAGGCCGAAGGCCGGCTCGAGCCCCACGAAAGTCCGACCCGTCGCCGCGCTTTCGGCGAAGAACACAAGCAT
>CAYTBD010000384.1:0-2888 GCA_964435755.1 uncultured Rhodobacterales bacterium | reverse complement strand
GTGATGAACTGCGACATCCACCTCACCGACAAGCTCGCCACCTACGCCGAGGAGGTCCGCCGCGGTCTCGGCATCGAGATCGTGCCGCCCTGCGTGAACCGCTCGGAAGCCACGTTCACCGTCGCGGGCGGCAGCCTCGTCTACGCGCTGGGCGCACTCAAGAATGTGGGCGTTGAGGCGATGCGCATGGTCGTCGAGGCGCGCGGCGACCGTCCCTTCGTCAATCTCCACGACTTCGCGCGACGGGTCGACATGAAGCGCGCGGGCAAGCGGCCGCTCGAGATGGTGGCCCGCGCGGGCGGCTTCGACCAGCTCGACCCGAACCGCCGCCGCGTGCTCGACTCGCTCGACGCGCTGATCGCCTATTCCGCCGCCATCCACGATCAGCGCGGCTCGGCGCAGGTCTCGCTCTTCGGCGAGGCGGGCGACGACCTGCCCGAGCCGCGCCTCGCGAGGGTCGAGGACTGGCTCCCCAACGAACGCCTCTCCGAGGAGCACGCCGGGATCGGGTTCTATCTGTCCGGCCATCCGCTCGACGACTACATGCCCGCGCTGAAGCGGACCGGCGCCAAGACGCTGGCCGAGGTCGCGGCCGAAGCGGAACGCGCGCCGCTCGTCGCGAAGATGGCCGGGGCCGTGTCGGGCCGGCAGGAGCGCAAATCCGCGCGGGGCAACCGTTTCGCCTTCGTCCAGCTTTCCGACCCGACCGGACTCTACGAGGTCACCGTCTTCTCCGAGACACTCGAAGCGGCGCGCGATCTTCTGGAGACCGGCCAGAACGTGGTCATGACGGTTCAGGCCAACATGGAGGCCGACCAGCTCAAGCTCCTCGCCTCGTCTATCTCGCCCGTCGATACCAGCCTCGCCCGCGCCGGCCGCAGCGAGATCCGCGTCTTCATCGAAGAGGCGGCGGCGGCGACCTCCGTCAAGTCGCTCCTGGAGCGATACCGTTCTGACACGTCCGTGCGCGGCAAGGGCGCGGTGACGCTCTCGACCCTGGGGGTCGAGCTGCTCGTCGGCGGCATGCCCCGGATCTGCGACGTCGACATCGCGCTCGGCGACGACTGGCCGATGAACCCGCAGATCAAGAGCGCGCTGAAGTCGCTCCACGGCGTCGTCGCGGTCGAGGAGATCTAAACCCGCGTAAAGGGATCGGGGCGCATCGCCTGACGGCCGGTGCACGCGACGCTTCTAGGATGCGGCACTGTCCGGCGGCTTCATGAACCGCCCCGCGAGCGCTTTCGCGAATGTCAGCGCGAGGATGATCCGCAGGATGTGGTGCAGTGTCACGTAGACCACGCTGATCTCGAGCGACAGCGCGACGAGCGACATCTCGGCCAGTCCGCCCGGCGCGAAGGCGAGGAACACAGCCTCCCAGCGCTCGCCGACGACCCCGCCGAGCGCCCAGGCCGCCATCCCTGCGATGCAAAGCATCGCCCCCACGTTCAGCGCGGCGATCCGCAGCCCGGTCAGCAGGATCCGCGGCGACCGCCCCGCGAAGCGCGCCCCGAGGCTCGAGCCGATGACAAGCTGCGTGAGCTCGATCAGCCATGCGGGCGGGCCGCCCTCGACCCATCCCGCGTAATGCACGATGCCCGAAGCGAGGAACGGCCCCGTCACCACCGCCGCCGGAAGGCCGATCCGTCGTCCGAGGATCGCGCCGAGCGCGCCGGCGAGGATCAGGATGAGCCAGTCGCGCGGAGACAGCGCGTTCTCGGCGCCGCCGATCACCACGCCCGCTCCGCTGCCGACCGCCTCGCCGGTCAGAAGCGAAAAGCCGATGGGGATGAGGACGATGGTGAGGATCAGGCGCAGGAACTGCAGCATCGTCAGATAGGCCGGATCGCCCCCGGCCTTGTCGCCCAGAGAGATCGACTCGATGAACCCGCCCGGCATGGCGCCGTAGTAGGCCGTCGGCCTGTCGAGGCCGCCGAGGCGCGACAGGGAATAACCGAGGAGGTGAGCGATCGGCACGTAGATCAGGAGCGCGGCGAAGCTCGGCCACCAGCGGCCAATGTCGCCGAAGATCCCCGGCGTGATCGCGGTTCCGATCGAAACGCCGATCACGGGGATGAACGCGGTCCGCACCGGCATCGGGATGCCGATCACGCGCCCCGTCGGCTGCAGGCCCGCGACCGCCGCGACGCCGACCACGATCAGCGATCCCAGAAGCATCGGCAACGGCATCCCGACGGCCTTGGCGGCAAAGCCGCCGGCAGTTCCGATCGCCAGCGCGAGAGCCATTGTGGGCAGGTGCAGCTCCTCACCCGCCAGCGTCAGCTTCATTCCTGTCCCCGTTTCGGACCGTCCGGCCTCAGATTCCCATCTTGTCGCGGGAACCGCAACGTGCGTCGGCGACATGCCCGGACGGATACGGCGTCAGAACCGCGTGCCCTTGGCGCGCCGGCGCGCCTTTCGGCCGCGTCCGCGCCGGCGCGACTCACCAATGCGGCGGCTTCTGGTCTGCGAGAGGCACCGTGCCGCCCTCGGCGCTCTCGCGCTCGGCCTCGCGTTCGGTCAGGAGCCCCACGAGGCGCGACAGGCGCGCGATCTCCCGCTCTTGCCGCGCCACCACCTCCGAGAGGTCGTCGGTGATGCGTGTCAGATGCGCGATCTGCTCTTCGAGGCGGGTGTCATCGGACATGGGCGGTTTCTACGCCGACGGCGCGGCGGGGGGAAGCGCCTTGGTGCGCGGCGGGTCTTGACCTGCCGACCGGCACCCAACCGCATTCTGGCGGCCCGGCCATGCCGCGCCACCGCGCTTCATCTTGCCCCGAGTATACGATTCCCGCCGCCGCAGCGCCCCCACTGCAAAACATGATAGCGCTATCGTGCGCGATTCCAGTGACTTGCTCCTCGCCCCATCCCGGGCGCCCTCACCGACGCCT
>CAYTBD010000383.1:0-2916 GCA_964435755.1 uncultured Rhodobacterales bacterium | reverse complement strand
GCGATGATGTTCGACTACCGCGGCTACGTGGCCGAGGCGACGGGCGCCAACATCTTCTTCGTCAAGGACGGGGAGGTGCACACGCCGCTGCCGGACTGCTTCCTGAACGGGCTTACGCGCCAGACCGTTCTGGGCATGCTGAAAGACCGCCAGATCAAGGTGCACGAGCGGCACATCATGCCGGAGGAACTCGAAGGCTTCCAGCAGTGCTGGCTGACGGGGACCGCGGCCGAGGTCACGCCGGTGGGGCAGATCGGCGACTACAGCTTCGAGGTCGGCGCGATGACGCGCGACATCGCGGAGGGATACGAGACGCTGGTGCGGACCTGATCGCTTTCCCTTCCGACATCCGCGGTCTAGGTTGCCGGACCGACAGTGACGGAAGGAGACGGACATGGCCCTGAAGGTCTATCTTTCAGGAGAAATCCACACCGATTGGCGCGAGCAGATCGTCGACGGATCGAAGGATCTCGACGTCGAGTTTGCAAGCCCGGTGACCGATCACGCCGCATCGGACGATTGCGGCGTGGCGATCCTGGGGGCGGAAGAGAAGAAGTTCTGGCACGACCACAAGGGTGCGATGATCAACGCGATCCGGACCCGGAAGGGCATCGAGGATGCCGACGTGGTCGTCGTGCGGTTCGGGACGCAATACAAGCAGTGGAATGCCGCCTTCGACGCCGGCTATGCCGCGGCGCTCGGCAAATCGGTCATCGTGCTCAATCCGCCCGAACATCAGCATGCGTTGAAGGAGGTTCACGCCGCCGCCCTCGCGGTGGCGGAAGAGCCCCGGCAGGTGGTCGAGGTGCTGCGCTACGTCCTGACCGGCAAGCTGCCGTCCTGACGCCGCGTTCCGCGTGACAAAGCCCTGACCCGGCGGCAGGTTTCCCGCCCAAGGGGGACCGCCTCATGACCGACTATCCGCATCTTCTCGCGCCGCTCGACCTTGGCTTCACGACGCTCGGGAACCGTGTCCTGATGGGGTCGATGCACACGAACCTCGAAGAACGCGGGGACTGGAACCGCGTGGCCGAGTTCTATGCCGAACGCGCCCGGGGCGAGGTTGCGCTGATGGTGACGGGCGGCATGGCGCCGAACCATGAAGGCGGGGTGTTTCCCGGCGCGGCGGGGCTCTTCACGGCCGGGGACATTGCCAACCACCGGATCGTGACGGATCGCGTCCACGAGGCGGGCGGGAAGATCGCGATGCAGATCCTGCACGCGGGCCGCTACGCCTACGGCCCGGACTGCGTCGCGCCCTCGCCCATCAAGTCGCCGATCTCGCCCTTCCCGCCGAAGGAACTGGACGAGGCGGGGATCGAGAAGCAGATCGCCGACATCGCGACCTCCGCCGCGCGCGCGCGGGAGGCGGGATACGACGGTGTCGAGGTGATGGGGTCGGAGGGATATTTCCTCAACCAGTTCCTCGTCACCCACACGAACAAGCGGACCGACCGCTGGGGCGGGTCCTACGAGAACCGGATGCGGCTGCCCGTCGAGGTTGTGCGCCGGGTGCGCGCGGCGGTGGGCGAGGATTTCATCGTGATCTACCGGCTGTCGATGATCGACCTCGTGCCCGACGGGTCGACCTGGGAAGAGGTCGTGACGCTGGCGAAGGCCGTCGAGGCGGCCGGCGCCACGATCATCAACACCGGCATCGGCTGGCACGAGGCGCGGATCCCGACGATCGCGACGAGCGTGCCGCGCCGGGCCTTCGCCTGGGTGACGAAGAAGCTGATGGGCGAGGTTGGGGTGCCCGTCATCACCTCGAACCGGATCAACACGCCAGAGGTGGCGGAGGCCGTGCTGGCCGAAGGCTGCGCCGACATGGTGTCGATGGCGCGACCGTTCCTTGCCGATCCGCACTTCGTGGCGAAGGCCGCGCGCGGCGAGGCGCGGCGCATCGCGCCCTGCATCGCCTGCAACCAGGCCTGTCTCGATCACACGTTCCAAGGCAAGGTGTCGACGTGTCTGGTGAACCCGCGTGCCGGGCATGAGACGGAACTGGTCTACGCGCCGGCGTCCGAGACAAAGCGGGTCGCCGTCGTGGGTGCCGGGCCGGCAGGGATGACGGCGGCGGTCGTGGCGGCGCTGCGCGGGCACAAGGTCACTCTTTTCGAGAAGGACGAGGTCATCGGCGGTCAGCTGAACATGGCGCGTGTCATTCCCGGGAAGGAAGAATTCGACGGCCTCGTGGACTGGTTCGCGGCGGAGCTTTCGGCGACGGGCGTCGACGTGAGGCTCGGCATCGCCGCGACGGCCGGGATGCTCTCGGAATACGACGAGGTGATCGTGGCCACCGGGGTCAATCCCCGCGATCCGGGCATCCCGGGACAGGACGGGCCGAACGTGCTCGGCTATGCCGACGTGTTGCGCGGCGGCGCCGCGGTCGGGCCGCGCGTGGCCATCGTGGGCGCGGGCGGCATCGGTTTCGATGTCGCCGAGTTCCTCGTCCACGCCGGCGAAAGCCCCACGGAGAACCTGGCGCTCTGGCGCGAGGAGTGGGGCGTGGGCGACCCCGAGAAAAGCCGCGGCGGCCTCGCCGAGCCGCAGCCGCATCCGCCGGCCCGCAAGGTCACGCTGCTGCAGCGCAAGGCGGAGAAGCCGGGCCGCCGCCTCGGCAAGACGACGGGCTGGATTCACCGCGCGAGCCTCAGGATGAAGGGCGTCGAGATGCTCTCGGGGGTCAACTACGAGGGCATCGACGAGGGCGGCCTGCATGTCTCCTTCGGGGAGGCGCGCGAGCGGCCCGCGCTCATCGAGGCCGACACCATCGTGCTCTGCGCCGGGCAGGAGAGCGAGCGCAGCCTCGCCGGCGCGCTGGAGGCGGCGGGCGTCCGGCCGCACGTGATCGGCGGGGCCGACGTGGCCGCGGAGCTCGACGCCAAGCGCGCCATCGACCAGGGGACGCGGCTC
>CAYTBD010000382.1:0-2926 GCA_964435755.1 uncultured Rhodobacterales bacterium | reverse complement strand
CGAACGACTGGTGCGACCGGCATGTCGACGCGATCAACGAGCCGAACCGGCCGATCCCGTCCGGCCGCGTTCCGGGCCGGTGGGGGCTCTGGGTGGCTCTCATCATGTCGGGGCTCGCTCTCGTCATCGGCTAGTTCCTCGGCCCCTGGGGCTTTGGCGCGACGATTCTCGGCGTTCTGGCGGCTTGGGCCTATTCGGCGGAACCGGTGCGTCTCAAGCGATCGGGCTGGTGGGGCCCGGGGCTCGTCGGTCTGTCCTACGAGACCCTTCCGTGGTTCACCGGCGCCGCCGTTCTCGCGACAGGCGCGCCGTCGGTCTACGTCGTCATCGTCGCCCTGCTCTACGGTCTCGGCGCGCACGGCATCATGACGCTCAACGATTTCAAGGCGCTCGAGGGCGACCGGCAGACGGGCGTCCGGTCGCTCCCCGTCGTCGTCGGGCCCGAGGTCGCCGCCAAGATCGCCTGCATCGGCATGGCGCTGCCGCAGATGGTGGTGATCGCGCTGCTGTTCATCTGGGACCGTCCCGTGCACGCACTCGCCGTGTCGGGATCTCTGGCGCTTCAGTTCTGGGCGATGGCCGTGATGCTGAAGGACCCGAAGGCGAAGGCGCCCTGGTACAACGCGACGGGCGTCACGCTCTACGTGGCCGGCATGATGGTCACGGCCTTCGCGGTTCGGTCGCTCGGGGGCTGAGATGGCGCTGTCCTGGTTCCAGATCGTCCGGCTCGGCCTCGTGCAGATGGCGCTCGGGTCGATCGTGGTGCTGACCACCTCGACGCTGAACCGTCTCATGGTCGTCGAACTGGCGCTTCCCGCGGTGCTGCCGGGGATGCTGGTGGCGCTCCACTACGGCATCCAGATCACGCGTCCGAACTGGGGGTTCCTCTCCGACACCGGCGGTCACCGCACGCGGTTCATCATCGGCGGCATGGCCGCGCTCGGCGCCGGCGCGCTGACCGCATCGGCCGGGATCATCGCGTTCGAGCAGAGCTTCGCCTACGGTCTTGCCGTGTCGGTCTTCGCCTACGCGCTGATCGGGCTTGGCGTCGGCGCGGCGGGCACGTCGCTCCTCGCGCTTCTGGCCACGGCGACGGAGCCGAGCCGGCGCGCGGCTGCGGCGACGATCACCTGGCTGATGATGGTATTCGGCATCGCCGTGACGGCGGCGAGCGTCGGGGCCTTCCTCGACCCCTATACGCCCGCGCTTCTCGTCAGGATCGTCGCGGTGGTCGCTCTGGCGGCGCTCCTCGTGACCACGCTCGCGATCTGGGGCATCGAGCGCCGCGTCGCGGTCACCGTGGCGGAGCCAGAGGCGACGCGCTTCCGCGAGGGCCTCGCCGAAGTCTGGGCCGAGCCGCGGGCGCGGATGTTCACGATCTTCGTCTTTCTGTCGATGACGGCCTATTTCATGCAGGAGCTCATCCTCGAGCCTTTCGCCGGCCTCGTCTTCGCCTTCACGCCCGGGCAGTCGACCTCCCTGTCTGGCGCCCAGAACGGCGGCGTGTTCCTCGGCATGGTTCTGGTCGGCGTTCTCGCCACCGGGTTCCGCTTCGGCAGCCTGAGAAACTGGGTGGTCGCGGGATGCATCGGATCCGCCGCGGCACTTACCATAATCTCTCTTATCGGACAGCTCGGCGTACCGCTCCTCCTTCCGGCGGTCGTGCTTCTGGGCGTGTTCAACGGCATGTTCGCCGTCGCCGCCATCGGCGCCATGATGGCGCTCGCCGGCGAAGGCCGGGAAAAGCGCGAAGGCACCCGCATGGGCCTCTGGGGCGCCGCGCAGGCGATGGCCGCGGGCTTCGGCGGGCTGCTGGGGGCCGCCGCGGTCGACGCGATGCGCGCCGTCGTCTCCGATTCCTCGGCGTTCGGCATCGTCTTCATGGCCGAGGCCACTCTCTTTCTCGCAGCCGCCGCGATGGCCCTGCGCATCATGGATCGCTCCTCCGAGCGGTCCCTTCCCCGCCACCTCGTTCCCGGAGAATGAACATGCATTACGATGTCATCGTCGTCGGAGGCGGCCCGTCGGGGGCCACAGCGGCAGAGGATCTCGCGCGGGGGGGCCGAAAGGTCGCGCTCATCGACCGCGCGGGCCGGATAAAGCCCTGCGGCGGTGCGATCCCGCCGCGGCTCATCGCGGATTTCGACATCCCCGAAGATCAGATCGTGGCCAAGATCAACACCGCGCGGATGATCTCGCCGACCCAGCGGCAGGTGGACATCCCGATCGAGGGCGGTTTCGTCGGCATGGTGGACCGGGAGCATTTCGACGAGTTCCTGAGGAAACGCGCCGCCGGGGCCGGAGCTCACCGCTACACCGGCACCTTCAAGCGCATCGAGCGCGACGAGGACGGCACCCATGTCGTCTATCGCGACAAGGCCAGCGGCAACGAGACGCGGCTCTCGACGACATACGTGATCGGCGCCGATGGCGCCCGATCGGAGGTGGGGCGGCAGGAAGTGCCTGGCGGCGACAAGATCCCCTACGTCATCGCCTACCACGAGATCATCAAGGCCCCCGATCGCAACGCCCGCGACGGCGAGGCGCTGAATCCGCGGGCCTACGATCCCACGCGCTGCGACGTGGTCTATGACGGGGAGATCTCTCCCGACTTCTACGGCTGGGTCTTCCCGCACGGACAGTCCGCGTCGGTCGGGATGGGGACCGGCATCGACGGCTTCGACCTGAAGAAGGCGACGGCCGATCTGCGGGTCGTCTCCGGACTCGCCGAATGCGAGACAATCCGGAAGGAAGGCGCGCCGATTCCGCTTCAGCCGCTCGACAAGTGGGACAACGGCAAGGACGTCGTCCTCGCCGGAGACGCGGCGGGCGTCGTCGCCCCCTCCTCCGGCGAAGGCATCTACTATGCCATGGCGGGCGGCCGTGCGGCCGCGACGGCGGCGCAGGCGGCGCTCAAGACGGGACG
>CAYTBD010000381.1:0-2927 GCA_964435755.1 uncultured Rhodobacterales bacterium | reverse complement strand
GCCTGCGCGTTGCGCGCGGTGAGCCGACCGCCGAAGTCGTTCACGATGCCCGAGGAAATGGCAAGACCGAGTCCCACCCCGTCGCCGGGCGACTTCGTGGTGTAGAACGGCTCGAACAGCCGCTCGAGATCCTCGATGCCGTCGCCGTTGTCGCGGACCGCGATCAGCACGGCGTCTCCCCCCGTCCCGACGATGCCGATTTCCGGCTGCGCCTTGTCCTTCGTGGCGTCGAGCGCGTTGCGGATCAGGTTGATCAGCACCTGCTCGAGCCGCACCCTGTCGGCCATGACCATCAGGGGCTCCCGCGGGAGCGAGGTCTCGATATGGACGTTCCGGCGCTTGAGCTGGGGCTCCATCATCGTCAGCGCCGAGGAAATCGATGCTTTCACGTCAATGGGTTCGACCGCCTCGCCGCCCTTGCGCGCATAGCTCTTGAGTTGCCGCGTGATGGCGCCCATGCGCTCGATCAGATCGTCGATCCGCTGAAACGAGGACAGCGCCTCTTCCGACCGGCGCCGCTGGAGAAGCAGCTTCGCCCCGGCGAGGTAGGTCTTCATCGCGGCCAGCGGCTGATTGAGTTCGTGGCTCACGCTCGCCGACATCTCGCCGAGAATGGCCAGCTTGGAGGACTGCTGCAGCGTCTGTTCGGCAACTTCGAGGTTCTTCTCCGCCCGCTCCCGCTCGGCGATTTCCCGCTGCAGGGCCGTGTTCAGCTGGCGAAGTTCCGCCGACTCCCGCTGGAACAGGATCGACCGGTTCGTCGCCCGCCGGTTCATGAAGAACAGCGCGCTCGCGAGGAGAATCGCGAAGACCATGATCTCGAGCGCGATGAAGGTGTTCACCCGCTCCCGCACGCTGGCGTAGGTGGTGAAAGACGTCATCCGCCAGCCCTGGAAGCCGATGCGCGTCTCCTGGCGCATCACCGCGTCGCCGCGGAAGAACGCGTCCACCGGCAGCGCCGCCCACTGCGCCGTCGCCTGCAGCGCGCGCTCGATCGCCGAGGGGGCCGACTGCACGGCGAGCGCCTCCGCCTCGCTCAGCCCGCGCCAGCGGCTCTCGGTCGCCAGAATGATGTCGCCCTCGGAATCGGTCACCATGACGGCGTCCGAGAAGCCGCCCCAGGCGTTCTCGAACTTCCTCAGATCGACGCCCACGACGATGACGCCCGCCACCGATCCGCCGGTCTCGACCTTACGGGAGTAGCCGAACTGGACCGCGCCGCTGTCTCGGCGGGTCGTGGTGAACACGGTGTCGTTGGACCGCAGGGCTTCGACGAAATAGGTCGCCGCGCGATGTTGCGAGCCGAGTTCGCTGCGCTCGGTCGACGCCACCGCCCGCCCCTCGCGGTCCAGCAGCAGAAGCGACGCCGCCCCGATCTCGTCTCGGTAGCTGATCAGCCGCTGGGTCGTCTGCGAGAACTCGGCGGAATTCAGCGCACCGATCAGCGCCGGATCGCGGGAGAGCAGCAGCGGAACCACCGAATTCCGCTGGAGTTCGGACTGCAGGTTCCCGGTGTAGAGCGCCAGACGCACTTCCGCGCGGTTCCGCGTCGCCTCGGTGAAGCGCTCGGTGAGAAGCTGGTTGGTGAACCAGACGACCGCCACGGCGATGGCGACGAAGGCGATGAACGAGATCCGCACGCGCCAATCTGCGCCCGACCTCTGGCCGTCCACGGTGTCGACTGTCTCGTTCATGATCGAACACTAGCCCCGGGGGGCGTTCCGCTCAAGCTTCCGCGAGCGCGCCGGCGACGAGGCTCCGGAACAGCGTCGCCCCCTGCGTCCCGCCATGCGCCGGCTCGAAGGCGCGCTCGGGATGCGGCATCATCCCCAGAACGCGGCGGTTTTCCGACAGGATCCCCGCGATGTCGTCGGCCGAGCCGTTGACCGGCTCGTCGTAGCGGAAGGCGACGCGATCCTCGTCCCGCAGCCGCGCGAGCGTCTCGGGCCCGGCGACGTAGTTGCCGTCGTGATGCGCCACCGGCAGCCGGATCGTCTCGCCCGCGCCGTAGCCCGACGTGAAGACGCTGTCCGCCGTCGCCACCGTCAGCCGGACCGTCCGGCACACGAACGTCAGACCGGCATTGCGCATCAGCGCGCCGGGCAGCAGGCCGGTTTCAAGAAGAACCTGAAATCCGTTACAGACTCCAAGGACATAGCCGCCTTTCTTCGCGTGGTCGATCACGGCGGACGTGACCGGCGACCGCGCCGCGATCGCGCCGCAGCGCAGATAGTCGCCGAATGAGAATCCGCCCGGCACGCCCACGACATCGGTTCCGGCGGGCAGGCCGGTGTCCTTGTGCCAGACCATCTCGACCTCGGCGCCGGCCTTGCGGAAGGCCACGGCGAGGTCGCGGTCGCAGTTCGACCCGGGATAGACGATGACGGCGGCTTTCATGGCTACCTCGTGAAATCGGTTATCACGGCGACGCCCGGCGGCGTCGGTCCGTTGAAGGCGCGCAACTCGGCGCTCGCGTCCGACAGCGCCACCTCGCGCGCGATCAGCGGCGCCATGTCGACGACACCGCTCTCGATGAGCCCCAGAAGGCTGGGATACTTCCAGGCCGGCATGCCGCGCGTTCCGTACAGGGCGAGATTGCCCATATAGACGGCGTTCAGGTTGATTTCCATCCGCGCGGTGTGCCCGATCGGCATGCCCACCTGCACGTGGCGGCCAAGCGGGCGCAGGCACTCGATCGAGGCGTTCACCGTCTCGGGAATGCCGAGCGCTTCGACCGAGACATGCGCGCCGCCGCCGGTGATCTCGCGGATGCGGGCGGCCGTATCGCCGTCCCGCGCATTCACCGCCGCCTCCGCGCCGAGCCCGAGCGCGTGGACGAGCTTCTCCTCCACGACGTCGACCACGACGACCCGCGCCCCCATCGCGCGCCCGAGGATCGCCGCCGAAAGGCCGATGCCGCCGGTGCC
>CAYTBD010000380.1:0-2930 GCA_964435755.1 uncultured Rhodobacterales bacterium | reverse complement strand
AAAACGACCGCGAGGCTCGCAAGGATGACCGAGGTAAGCCAGAATACCGCGACCCGCGCTCGCCGTTTGATGCCGGCTATTTCACTTCGAGCCACGGCGCCCAGGATCTGTCGAAACACGTACTCGACCTATCGACGCGAGAAGGCGCCAAACAGAATGCCGACCACCAGCGCCATCAAGGCCGCCTGGATCGGCTTTTCCTTGATGTAGCTTTCGACTGACTCGGTCGCATCCCGCGCCTTTCCCTGTGCGGCATCTGCCATGTCCTTCGACCGTCTCAGCAGGTGTTCAGTCTCTTCCTTCGCCGCGCTCTTCGTTGCATCGAGCCGCGTCTCCGCAAAAGTCCCCAGGATCTCCATCAGCTTGGAGACATCGGACCGGATCTCCCGGATCTGATCATTGACCTCTGCGGTTGTCGTCGGTTTCTCGGTCGTCGCCATTCCTGTTTCCTCAAATGCGGTCTGTTGTTCGAAGGTCGCGTCGCGGTCAGGAGAACCAGCCCTTGATCCGGCCCCAGACCGAGGTTGTCTCCGGCAGGCCGATCGTCGAGCCGGCGACGACCTTGGTCCCATCAATCTCCGGCATCGGCTCGCCTTCGAAGGCTTCCTCGTCGGGCTGGACGGCAGCCTTGGCAACCGTCTCGGCGGTGATCTCGGAGAATTCATCGAGCCTCGCCAGCGTTTCCGGACCGGCCATGCCATCGACGTCGAGCCCGTTCGCGGCTTGGAGATCCCGGACCGCCTTTTCCGTCGCGGGTCCGAATTTCCCATCGGCGGCAATGCCGAGAGCCGTTTGGAGCTTCCTGACCGTCTCTCCCCGCGTGCCGACACGAAGAAGCACGAGTTCGTCGAGACCGAGGGCCATGAAGGTGTCCGGGCCGGCGATGCCATCGACGGAGAGCCCGGCGGACTGCTGAAACTCGCGCACGGCCTTTTCCGTTCCGGCACCGAAGATTCCATCTGAGGCGATGACGAGCTTCTCCTGTAGCCGTTTCACGGGAGCGCCACGCATCCCCTTCTTCACGATCGACATGGTCTTGGTCTCCCACGGAGTTGACTATCGGAATCGAGATGGCTCGTCTGGTTCGGGCTCATGCCCGGCGGATCACCTTGACCACGAGAAGAAGAATCACGGCACCGATCACGGCGCCGATGAATCCGCCCACGGCACCGCCCGGCAGGGTCATGCCGACGGCGGGGAGCAGCCAGCCGGCCAGAAAGGCGCCCGCGACGCCGATGACGATGTCGGAGAGAAGGCCCGACCCGGTGCCCTTGACGATCAGGCTCGCGACCCACCCGACCAGAGCGCCGATGACGACCACGATCAGGAGGCCGATCAGCCCACCCACCTACAGCTTGTTCCATATCATATCTCCTTCCGAAACATGAGGAGGCACCGGTGCGTTCGACACCCCGCGAGACCCGCGATCGCATGCAGCACATGCCCGTCGCGACTGATCCGGTCAGCCACCGAACACCACGGCGTCTGGTATCTCGTAGCGCTCCGCCCCCACGGTCACGACGAACATGTCGCCATCACGTGTTGCGCCGTAGGGCGGATAGCCGTCCGCCTGGCTCGTGTCGGCGCTCAGGAACCGCCCGTTCTTGAAGAACAGCGCGCGGGTGTCGCCGTCTGGCCGGGTGACGACCACGGCAGCCGATCCGCCGGGACCACGCGCGACGCCGAACGGGCACTGGCTCGTGGGCTGGCCGGGCAGCTGTTTGCAGGGCAGCGTGCCCGTCGCGTTGAACCGGCCGAGGCCCGCGCGCTCGGCGGGGCTGGCCGCTTGCGGCCTGGCGGGCAGCTGCGTCGCCGTGCCGCCCCCGACGGGACCGGGTTCACGGAGATAGCGCGCCGAGACCCAGCCGCGCAGCACCACGCCGCCGGTGGTCTCCACGTTGCACCAGCGCGTCTGCCCGGTCATGCGGCAGCCGCCGACGTTGCGCAGGACCGTCCCGTTGCCGAGCCGCCCCACCACGCGCGCCGAGGTGCCGGGTCCATCGCGCAGGTTGAGGCTGTCGCCGCCGCCCACGCCCGTGACCTCGAAGAAGTCGCCCTCGACGAAGCCCGCGGGCGGGCTTTCGGGCAGCTGCGTCGCGGCGCCGCCGCCCGGCGCGACGATCATCTCCAGCCGGTACTCCGCCGTCTCGCCACGCCGGGCCGCGTTGCGCATCAGGTAGACGCGGATACGGTAGTCTCCGCTCGCCGGCAGCCGCCCCTCGAACTGGTTGCCCGAGGTCGAGCCCACGAAGAAAGCAATCTCGGTCTGGCCGGGGGCCAGGATGTTGAAATAGGTCGAGGTGTTCGAGGTCGCCATGCTGATGTTGGCGGCTTGACCCTCGCGCGCGTTCAGCAGGTAGTCCACGGTCTCGCGGCCGGCGATGACACCCGTGACGATCGCGCCTTGGGCGCCCGGCTGGAAGGTGACGCGCTCGGAGCGGATGTCCTGGGCCGCGGCGGCAACGCCGAAGACGGCGAGGGCGAAGGCGGCGAGAGCGGAATGTCTCATGGGATGAGTCCCAATGCTGTTACGGTCTGGAAGGCGCCTATCGACCGGAAACACAACCGGCACCTACACCTTCACATCGCCCAGACACGCCACGCTATCCGCTGGACGAAGGCATGATCCGCATTGCGAACCCGCCGGACTTCGAATTGACGAATGCCGGCCCTGCGCTCTCCATGACTCCTCGGAGATCCTGGCCTGCCACTGACGCGAAGTGGCGAAGGCGGACCAGCAGCACGGCGCATCGGAAACCCGCCTGACGTTGTCCGGTGCCACGTGTACCCGCCGCAGCGGAGCGACGATCTCCTCATGACCTGGGCCCGGACAGGGGCGCCATAGCAGACGCAGATGCTCGACCGGAGCGCAGGCGGCGCCGTCGACGGCACGGCCTTCTTCCGCCCAGTCCTGCGAGGTATGCTGCTAA
>CAYTBD010000379.1:0-2963 GCA_964435755.1 uncultured Rhodobacterales bacterium | reverse complement strand
ATGAGGGGATAGATGAGGGCAAGGCCCTCTATGACTGGGAGTATGGCAAGCAGTTGATCTACACCCAGATTCTTCGCACCCATCTGGACAACTACCTTTCCGCGTCGGCTAACCTGCGTGAAGCCGTGGAGAGGCTCGCGGCCGAGGAGAGCCTTTTTTTTTCCCGAAACTTCCTGGTACAGCGGCCGATACTCAGAAGTTTCCTCTCCGAGAGGCGGAGCCTGTTGTTGATCGACGAGGTGGACCGCTCAGACGACGAGTTCGAGGCGCTTCTCCTTGAGTGTCTGAGCGATTTCCAGATATCCATCCCGGAACTGGGGGTTATAAAGGCGAAGGAAAAGCCGCTGGTGATCCTCACCAGCAACGCAACCAGGATGATTTCCGACGCCCTTCGAAGGCGTTGTCTCTATCTTTACATAGCATACCCGGAACTCGACCGGGAGGTGGCGATTATAAGGACTCGATTTCCGGAGGTATGCGAGGATCTGGCGAAACAGATGGTCGAATTTCTCCGCAAGACCCGCGAACTGAATCTGCGAAAGCCCCCCAGCATCTCCGAAGCCCTTGACTGGGCCCAGGTCCTTTCCATTCTCCATGCGAACCGTTTGACCCCCGAAGTCGTCGGCAACACGGGGGGCTCCATTATAAAGCACCAGAACGATATGCAGAAGGTGATGGAGCTGGCGGAGAAGGAGCTGGCAGAATAATGGAGACCATTGTCACCCGTTTCGTAACGGCTTTGCGGGAAGAGGGCGTCAGGGTTTCTCCCGGAGAAACTTTGGACGCGGTCAGAGCGATCGCCTTGGGAGGGGTCGCGGAACGTGATGCGGCCAAGACGTTGTTGCGTATGACTCTGGCGAAACGGGCAGCGGATTTTCCCGTCTTCGATCTGGTATTCGACCGGTTTTTCAAAACCTCGAAGGGCATTGAATCTGGTGAAAATCTCGACGAACTTCTAAATTTCGCGATCACATGCTTCGAAGAGGGGAAAACAGCGCTTGAGGAGCATATTCGCCCAAGCGAGGAAAGGCTCAAGCTCCAAGTCGAGGGGGAGTACAGTCCCGGAGACAAACTGGACCTGGAAAGCCTCGTCGAGGTGGAGAAGTGTGAATCGGAGAGTTCCGAGATGATGGTTCAGCTCAAGGGGTATCGCGGCAAGCCGGCGATGAACATCGACAAGCTGATCGAGGTGATCATGCGGCTGTCGTATCTCGTCGCGGATTATCCGGAGATCGACGAGCTCGACATCAACCCGCTGCTCGTGACGCCGGATGACGTGGTGGCCCTGGATGCGCGCGTGATCATTAATCGCGAGTTGGCGGAGCACCCGACGAAGCCATTCGCGCACCTGGCGATTCCGCCGTATCCCGAGCACTACACCCGGACGGGTCGGATGCGCGACGGCCGGAAGTTCCTGCTTCGTCCGATCAAGCCGGAGGACGAGCCGCGCTGGCACGAGCTGCTGGCCGCGTGTTCGCCGGAGACGATTCGGCGGCGGTTCAGCTCGATGTTCGCGGGGACGACGCACAACATGGCGGCCCGGTACTGCTTCATCGATTATGATCGCGAGATGGCGATCGTGGCCGAGGTCGAGGAGGGCGACGACCGGAAGATCATGGGCGTAGGGCGGCTCCTGGCCGACCCGGATCGCGAGCAGGCGGAGTACGCGGTGCTCGTGGCCGACCCGTGGCAGGGGCAGGGCGTGGGCACGCAGCTCACGGAGTACGTGCTCGAAATCGCCGAGGACTGGGATCTCGGCACGGTGAGCGCCGTCACCTCGGCTTCGAACGCGCGGATGGTGCACATCTTCTCGCGGCTCGGTTTCGAGCTGCAGCGCAACGTCGATGACGACGTGGTCATCGTGACCAAGCGGCTGCGGGAGGGCGCGATGGTGTGACGCGGCCGGAAATCTCGGCCGAGGGGAAGAAATGAACGAGACGCAGATCGGATGTCCGGTCTCTCGGGTGGCGGGATTCGGGTGGAGTCCTTTGACAAGAGGAGCAGCAATGGCCGATCAGAGACTTCATGCACGCTTGAACGTGATCGTCGCGAACGCGGCGGTCTTCTATTACAAGCTGCACAACTACCACTGGTTCGTCACTGGCAAGCAGTTCTTCACACTGCACAACAAGTTCGAGGAGCTGTACGACCACTGGACGGAGCTGATGGACGACGTGGCGGAGCGGCTGCTGACGATTGGGGGCCGGCCGCCCGCGACGCTGGCCGAGGCGCTCAAGGACGCCACGATCCAGGAGGAGACGGGCAAGCCGTCGCCCGCCGAGATGGTCCAGCACACGCTCGAAGACATGAAGAGCCAGCTGACGGTCATGCGCGAGGCGATCGTGCTGGCCGAGGAATCGGAGGATCGCGGCACGGCCAACGTGCTGGACGAGTTCTGCGACGAGATCGAGAAGACGATCTGGATGCTCGAGGCGTGGCTGGAGAAGTAGGGCGAACGCTTCCGAAGCACCACGAGTGAAGAGCGCAGGCGACGCCGCATCGGCGTCGTCGCGCACTTTCGACGGTCATGGCTGCTTCGGTCGCGACGAACCGCGGCGACGCCGAATCACTCCTGCCGGAACACCGCGACGACATCCTCGACCGGGATGACGAAGAGGCGGTTGTCGCCTTCGAAATCGACGGGAATGCTCTGCTTCGGATTGAAGAGGATCCGGTCGTATTGTCGGATCGGGTAGTCGACGTTGTTCTCGACCTGGGCGCTGATCGCGACGATCCGCCCCGTCAGGGTGGGGATCTCGATGCGGTCGGGCAGGTGGATGCCCGACTTGGTCTGTTTCTTGTCCTCGTCCTTGCGGATGAGGACCCGGTTCCCGATGGGCTCGACGGTCTCGAGGGAGCGGGAGGATGCCTTTGAATCTGCCATCGCCTCAATGATAGCAGGGCGGCTGAAGCGGCTGCGGGAAAGGCCTTTCGTGAAGCGGCGCAGGCTGACTATCATGAAG
>CAYTBD010000378.1:0-2972 GCA_964435755.1 uncultured Rhodobacterales bacterium | reverse complement strand
GCATCGGCTAGCGTGAAGGTGATCTCGCCAGTGGTTTCGTAACGCACACGCCCGAGCGTCCGGAGGAAGCGCCCGCTCCCGATGGCGTTCGGATCCCCGAGATCTTCGACCCAAGACAGTGGGCTCGACGCCTGCACGTACTGCTCGATTTCCGCGATGGAGTTGCGGTCCTCCGGAAGGAGTGCAGGAGCAAGCCAGGGCGCCGCCGCGGCGCCTGCCTAGAATTCCGCCCGCACCTTCGAGAACGCTTCATTCGGCTGCACGTGGAGAATAGGAATGTGCGCATCTGCCGCGATCACCACGACGGATTCGATCGCTGGATTGTTCTGCGCGTCGCTCATGAGCAGATTCAGCTCATCCTCCCAATCCGCGTCCTCCGGAACGTCCTGTTGTCGCTTCTGCACCGCACCATGCACCGGAAACGGCACGTGCAATTCGAGAATCCGACCCTCCCACGTCTGCACCGCCTCGCGAGCCCACGAGAGCTGTTCGCTCCCGAGGATCGTGTTCGAGTTCTTGAAGCGTCCGAGATCCAGGTACACCCGGCGTACCGAACCTTGGTCGAACACGTGATGGCCGGCTTGCATCAGAAGACGACTCCCCTTGACCGGCGGCCCGGGCCGCGTCGCTCGCGGCGACCGAAAATCGTTGATGTACGACACCATCCGGGCCCACACCTCCGATCGGTCGAGGTGTTCAAACGGCGCCGGCGCCGCAAAGTCCTGTCGCTCCCACGGAGGCCGCACGTTGTTGTGCACGTCGTGATCGCTGAACGCGCCGGTCGCACTCGCTACCCGCGAAAGCAGCTTCGTCAACCACGGATCGCGACGCGACTCCCACTCGACCTGCACGAGCGGAAGGCCGCTGCCGGACGGCACCGGAGCGGTTCGCTCCGGTGCGAGGACCGTCTCGACCGGCTCGAGCGACTGGGGAACCCGACGATTGTCTCGGTAAAGCCCCGCGTCCTCCTCCATCGAGAGCATCGGCTCCGCTGACGACTCACCCATCGCGTCCAGGATCGCCTGTGCGAAGCCGTACGGTCGGCCGATCCCGCTCTGATACCAGCAGTAGACGGAATAGGTATCGATCGGCACACTCGGGAGTGCGGCGGGATCAGGATTGGAGGACGTCCGAGACCGATAGACATCAGAGAGATACCGCCGTGACGCGGGGTCGGCAGGATCCTCGACCAACTCGACTCGGGCGAGAAGCGATGCATCAGCGTCCACGCTCACGCGAAATTGTGCGACGCCGCCTGAAGCGGGATCAAGGGGCTTGAACACGGTCGCGTTGGGGTTTCCTTCTGCCGGCCAGGCATCGCTCTGCGAACAGAGGATCCGGGCGTGGGCCGACTCCCAGCCCATCCATGTCGGTTGACGCTGAACCGTCCAGCCGACCGTGCGCCGATTCCCATCGATGTCCTCGACGTTCCGCGCTAACAGCCCAACGGGGCTTGCGTCGTCGATGCCCGGTAGAGCGACCGCGGCGCCGTTTCCAACCGCCACCGACGCCGCCTGCACCCACACCGACGCCGGAACCCCGCCGCCATCAACGGCTCGCGCCAGTAGCCGCCATTCCGCCACCGCGGATTCAAGGCCGGTGGTCGACGGGTTCGAACGACGCCTCCTGCTCGTCAATCCAAATCCGAAGATCCTGCGCGGTGGCGACAAGGTCGATCCGTCGTGCGATGCTCCAGTCAACGCCGACGGACGCATCGAACGTGCTTCCTCCGGCGTTCACCGAGATATCGCCGTTCTCCTGCACGGCGACCGTCAGTGCAGGAGCGCCCGCTTCGTCGAGCAACTCGAGCCACGTCCCATTGAAACTCTGGAACGCGACAATCCCGCTCCAGCGGATCGATGCGAACGAGTTCTGAACCCCGGAGTTGCCGCGGTGCTCGAGTCGATAGGTGTGGCTCGCGCCGCCCTCGAGCAGGACGCCAAACGGACCGGAGTCATCGCCGGGCCTGCGCGCCAGCCGTGGCGGTCCCAAATCGCCGTCAGCGACATCCGGAAGCTCGACCCAAAGATCCTGGCCGAAGTCCAGAACCCGGTCAGGCGTCACTCGTTGGATCTCGGTTCCTTCAGACGCTCCCGCGGTCGTCGTAGCCCCGCCAATGAGCAAGATGCATACAAACAGACGCCCGAAATTCATCCTGTCGCCTCCTTCGCCACCGTCCGCTGCTCGATGCGCTTCTCCGCTTGCGTCACGACCACGTGATCCACATAGGCGCTCGGCAGGTGCACGTCGTCCGGGTCGATGTCGCCCTTGTCGACGATCTTCCCCACCTCCGCGATCGTCACCGCCCCGGCCTGCGCCATCGGCGGGTTGAAGTTCCGCGCCGTCTTGCGGAACACCAGGTTCCCGACGCGGTCCGCCATCTCCGCCTTCACAAGCGAGAGGTCCGCCTTGAGCCACGTCTCCATCACGTAGGTTTTCCCGTCGAACTCCCGCGTTTCCTTGCCCTCGGCGATCTGCGTGCCGACACCCGTCGCGGTGAAGAACGCCGGAATGCCGGCGCCGCCCGCGCGGATGCGCTCAGCGAGCGTGCCCTGCGGGTTGAACTCCACCTCGAGCTCGCCGCTCAGGAACTGCCGGGCGAACTCGTCGTTCTCGCCCACGTAGCTCGAGACCATCTTCTTGATCTGCTTCGTCTGCAGGAGCAGCCCAAGGCCCCAGTCGTCGACGCCGCAGTTGTTGCTGATGATCGTCAGATCCTTCACGCCGGTGTCGCGGAGCGCGATGATGAGCTGCTCCGGGATGCCGCAGAGACCGAAGCCCCCGGCCATCACCGTCATCCCGTCGCGGACGACGCCGTCATCCACGAGCTTCTGCATGATCTGGTTCGGGTCGTCGCGGAGTTTGTTCACCATGACGTCGAGAATAGCACAAGCCAAAAAAGAGAGGGCCCGCGGGCGTCCCCTCCGGCGCCCCCGGGCCTCACCTCTGCGAGAGAGTCCGCCTCGTCGCAG
>CAYTBD010000377.1:0-2989 GCA_964435755.1 uncultured Rhodobacterales bacterium | reverse complement strand
ACGCCGCTGAATGCGCCTGTTCCCTGATGCGCGCCAGATCGTTCGACAGGGCGCCGAGCGCCGTTGCGAGACCTGCCGCACCGGCTGTGATCGGCGCGGAGACCTTCTCGCGCATCCTCGACTGGACCGACCGCACGACCTGCGTCCTCTTCGGCGACGGCGCGGGGGCGGTGGTGGTCGAGGCCGCCGAGGGCGCGGGCACGTCGGACGACCGCGGCATCCTCGCCTCCGACCTCAACTCCGACGGCCGCTACAAGGACATCCTCTACGTCGACGGCGGGGTCTCGACCCAATCGACCGGCCACCTGAGGATGCAGGGCAAGGAAGTCTTCCGCCACGCCGTCGAGAAACTCGCCGAAACCGCCCATGCCTCGCTCGACAAGGCGGGCCTGACCGGCGCCGACGTCGACTGGATCGTGCCGCACCAGGCCAATCTGAGGATCATCCGGGCCACCGCCCAGCGGATGCAGGTTCCCATGGATCGCGTCGTCGTCACGGTCCAGGATCACGGCAACACCTCCGCGGCGTCGATTCCCCTCGCGCTCTCGGTCGGCAAGGAGAACGGGCAGATAAAGCCGGGCGATCTGGTGGTCGTCGAGGCGATCGGCGGCGGCCTCGCCTGGGGCTCGGTGGTTCTTCGCTGGTAGGCGTTCTCGACGGGGTTGGACAACTCCTTGATATTGACTCGGAATCTTCCCAAAGCCTATGGTCGGAGAAAGCTGACGAAGGACGCATGATGGGCGAGAAGACTCTGACCAGAATGGACCTGAGCGAAGCCGTCTTCCGCGAGGTGGGCCTTTCCCGAAACGAGAGCGCGCAACTGGTCGAAAGCGTCCTCGATCACGTATCCGAAGCGCTGGTGCAGGGAGAGCAGGTGAAGATCTCCTCCTTCGGCACCTTCAGCGTGCGCGACAAGGCCGCCCGGGTCGGCCGGAACCCCAAGACCGGCGAGGAGGTTCCGATCCACCCGCGCCGGGTGCTGACCTTCCGCCCGTCGCATCTGATGAAAGACCGCGTGGCCGCCGGCAACAAGAAGAGGTAGGGCAGATGGAGAAATCGCCCGAGGCGTTCCGGACCATCAGCGAGGTGGCCGACTGGCTCGGGGTTCCGACCCATGTCCTGCGGTTCTGGGAGAGCCGCTTCAGCCAGGTAAAGCCCGTGAAGCGCGCGGGCGGACGGCGCTATTACCGCCCGGCCGACATGCTGCTTCTGGGCGGAATCAAGCGGCTCCTCCACGACGACGGAATGACCATACGGGGCGTGCAGAAACTCCTGCGCGAAGAGGGTGTGAAGCACGTCGCGAGCTTCTCGCAGTCGCTCGACACCGGCGGTCCGATGCGCGACGTGACCCCGGCGGAGGAGGCGGCGCCCAGCCCGATGGCCGTGGACGTCGAGCCGGAGCCGGTGGACAACGTCGTTCCCATGGCGCAGGCAGCAAGCCCCGAAGCCGAGAGCCCGGAGGCCGGCGGTGAGACGGGCGCCGGGCCGGAGGAGTTCGCCCCGGCGGCCGAGGATCTCGGCTCCGCGCCGGACGACGTGCCCGAGGTGGTCGAGGAATCCGACAGGGGCCTCGTCGAGACACCCGAAATCGCCGCCGAGGCGCCGCAGACCGCTCCGGCGGAGCCCGAGTACGCCCCCGAAGATGACCGCCCCCTGCCGCAGGTCGAGGAAGAGCCGGTGCCGGAGCTGTCGTTCCTGCGCCGCCCCGCGCCCGAAGCGGCCGAGGCTGACACCGGAGAAGCCGCGCCCGCGCGCGAGGAAACCGCCGCTCAGGCCGATCTCTTCACCTCGCGCCGGTCCGCCGCCGCCGCGCCCGCGCCGCCGGAACACGCGCCGAAGGGCATCCCCGAGACACCGGATGTCCCCGACACCGACCCCGAGGACGACGATCCCGCGTTCCCGGCACGCCCCGGCCTCGCGGCCTTGTTCCGCGGCGTTCCGTCAGGCCGTCTCAAGGCCGATCCGGCGCTCGTCGCGCACGCCGTTTCCGAGCTTCGCGCGATCCGCGCGCGCCTCTGAGGCGATGCCTTTCCCCCCTTGTCCCCGGAGCGCATTTCGCTATGTAGGGGCGGCGTCGGGCTATGGCGCAGCCTGGTTAGCGCGTCCGTCTGGGGGACGGAAGGTCGCAGGTTCGAATCCTGCTAGCCCGACCATCGCAGCAACGGCAGGCGAGGACCGCAGGTGAGCGGAGTACTGCCGGACAGCGCGCTGCGGTCGATGATCGAAGCGGGTGGCATCGCGGCCGATCCCGCGATCATCCCCGAACAGATCCAGCCCGCCTCTCTCGACCTTCGCCTCGGCGCCACCGCCTACCGCGTCCGCGCGAGCTTCCTCGCAGGCCATGGCCGCACCGTGGCCGACCGCCTCGCCGAGTTCGAGATGCACCGGATCGACCTCACGCACGGCGCGGTGCTGGAAAAGGGGTGCGTCTACGTCGTCCCCCTGATGGAGCGCCTCGCCCTGCCCGACGGCGTATCGGCCGTGGCCAACGCGAAGTCCTCCACCGGCCGCCTCGACCTGCTGACCCGCGCGATCACCGATGGCGGCGCGGAGTTCGACCGCGTCCCCAAGGGCTACGCGGGACCGCTCTACGCCGAGATCTGCCCGCGCTCCTTCTCGGTGCTCGTCCGGCCCGGCATGCGCCTCAACCAGATCCGCTTCCGCGACGGCAAGGCGGAACTTTCCGACGACGACCTTCGCGCCCTTCACGCCGAGACCGGCCTCGTGTCGGGCAACGCGGCGGTCATCGACCACGGCCTCGGCTTCTCGGTCGATCTCAGGCCCGCCGCCGGAACCCTCGTCGGCTACCGCGCCAAGCCGCATACCGGCGTGATCGACCTCGACCGCATCGGCTATTACGAGCCGGGGGATTACTGGGAACCGATCCGCACCACCGCGGTGAAACCCTTTGCGACACTGGAGGGGCGCGCTCCGGGGGGCGACGTGGGCATCGTCTCCTACGCGCACGACCGGGCGGATGCGCCCTCCT
>CAYTBD010000376.1:1938-2989 GCA_964435755.1 uncultured Rhodobacterales bacterium | reverse complement strand
TTTGCAGATATGCCGCTGATTGATAACGCTGGGCCTGTGGTCACCTCATTAACTGTTTCCGATACTATGATTACAGGGGAAGATGCAGAAGATACCTTTGAAGTCACCCTCAGCTTCAGTGAACCAATGAATATCTCCAGTTTTCCCGTTCTTGATTTTGATGCTGCAGTGGATGAAGGCTCAGCACGAATACTCATATTTGATTCCCAGTACATGGTTGATGAAAACACATATCAAATAAATTATACGATTACTGAGAATATCTATGAAGGAACAGTTGATGTTATCTGTACAACTGAAGGAGTTTTTGATACCTCAGGAATCCAAATGAATTCATCATATATTGAATCAGATCTTTTCACCGTTGATACGAAAGCACCAGCTATCTCTGGTTTTCCCACTGATTCCATTACACCAGGAGAGGATTACACTGTTCGAGTGGATGTATCTGATGGCAGTGACATCCAAAATGTATTACTTGACTACCATTTTGGCGGCAGTTGGAATACCAAACCAATGAGCTATGACCCCGGAAATAAAGAATACATCGCAGTTGTTACCCCGCCACTGGATGCAACAAATATGACCTATAAAATATCAGCGTATGATATCCATGATAACGGGGAAGAAACAAGTATCAAAGAACTCACTGTAACAAGTGATGAAAGTGAGAATGATGACGGTGTTGAACAAGAAAAAACAGATGACTCAACACCAGGATTTACCACGGCCTTTGTGTTTATCGCTATCGCTGCAATGATCATAGTCTTTCTTATCTTCATACGGAGACCACGATTTTAAACAAAAAACAAACACTTTTTTTTCTTTTCATTCTTTTATTGGATAATGGTTCCATAAAATTCTTTATGTACTGATTGGTACGATTTTGATTATGCCAAGTAACAATCTTTTTTAAAGCATATTATATGTTGGTGGGCAGTACAGCTACTTGAAAACATATAATAAATTGGGTGATATAATCAAAGAAAAACAGTCATCGTACATAAAGGCCGGTGTAAGAATCCTTTTCATCTTTTTTTTGGTATTCTCG
>CAYTBD010000376.1:0-1928 GCA_964435755.1 uncultured Rhodobacterales bacterium | reverse complement strand
GATGGTTTTAACTGCAAGTTTGATTTTCAGTAGTATTAATAAGGCTAGTGATTCAATTGGCGTGTCTACGGTTTCTGCTTGTACCTCAGGTTCGATTGGTGTTAGCTCTGATGTTCAAGTAAATCGTGACTTTATTATTGTAGATAAATACACAACCGTTCAAGCGGTTGATTTTGAAAATCCTGAGGATGATTCCTGTCCGATACTTATTGATAGTATCTCAGTTTCATATTATGCTGATGATACGACCTATCCCTCATATCTTGCAACACATGTGTGTGCATATATTGATGATGGTGATGGTGTTTTAGATGTAACTAAGGATGAACAACTCGATTGTGTATCTAATTGTTTCTTAGCAAACACTGTTGTGCTAGGGGAAGATAACAATCAGGCATGTTTAGAAATTTTACCGGGCACCTCAGAACGTGTGTTTATTCGATTCAGCCCCTTTCATGAATTCGATGATGTGTATTATATTAGAACCATGATTAATGCAACAGATTGTGTGAATACTTTAATTATGGATCCTCAAGGTTCTTACTATCCATCTACGTTTGCATCAGAGGAAGGAGTTGAGATTGGTTCGAGATTGTTTCGAACTAAAAATCGATCAGATGTAAATTCTGTTTCTTTGATGGATAAGAATTCAAATGGTCTCTGTGATGAGATTCATGTTGACGTATTTTTTCCAGTAGATGACATAGAATCTGAAGGCAGTATGTATTTTGATCCAGATGAAAATGCTGTTCTTTCTGAGTTAAGTGTTACCTATAAAGGGGAGGATGTTAACATTGAATCAATTGATTTTATCACTTTCATTGGAGGCCGGGCTATTTTTAAAATCGTATTAGATGAGGATGATACCTCACTTCAAATAGATACCTCATCTGATGATTTTTTTCTTTCATATCAATCAGATGGTGATGAACATACTTACCCATTAAGTGTTGCCTTTGTTGAGGATGGAAGCATTGGTTATACATTAGCGGTAGAATATTTTGATGCAGATATCACTGATAACGCTGATCCGATTATTACTGATGCGACCGTTTCAGACACCTTGATAACATCCGAGGATGTTGACTCACAATTTACTGTTACCTATGAATTCAGTGAAGCTATGGATCAAAATGAATTTCCATCGTATGGATTCAACCCGGATATCAATGTGGAAGATACTCTTTTTTCGATTCATAATCAAGAATGGATAAGTGACTCAACATATCAAGTTAGCTTCACAGTTGAAGAACAACCAGTTTTCTATGAAAACGTTGATATCATATGTTCAGCTGAGAACGCAATAGATTTAGATGGCAATCAGATGAATACCTCGTTTTCTGCTCAAGATATGTTTATGGTGGATATGAAACCACCTCAGTTTTCAGATTTTCCCAGTGACCTACTTAGTCCAGATGAAGATTACACCATGAGAGTAACCGCTACAGATGATAGCGACATCGATAGTGTAATTCTTCATTATCAATTTGATGGCAATTGGAATACAAAAACGATGGAGTATGATCTTGGAAACGATCAATACTATGCTTTAGTAAACATCCCTGAAACCGCGACAGACCTTCATTATCAGATTTCTGCATATGATATCTATGAAAACACTGCTGAAACAGATGAATTAACATTGAGTGTAGGAACTGATATTGATGATGAAGAAGAACCTGAAGAAACCGATACAGATGAAGACGGTTACCCTGACGATATGGAGGAATCATATGGGACCAATGCAACTGATGCAACTGATTATCCATTAGATACTGATGAGGATGGCATTCCAGATGATGATTCAGGTGATGGAAAATACACCGGTGATACCGATGATGATGGTGACGGAGTACCTGATGAGATAGAAGACCTGATCGGATCTGATGCAAAGGATGGGGATGATGTAACTGACGTTGATGATCTTA
>CAYTBD010000375.1:0-3001 GCA_964435755.1 uncultured Rhodobacterales bacterium | reverse complement strand
GCAGCCCTCGCAGACGTCGGTGTTGATGAAGACCCGGCGGTCGGGATCGGGGAAGGTCCCGCGCTTGCGCCGGCGGCGCTTCTCGGCTGCGCAGGTCTGGATGTAGACGATGGCCGACACGCCTTCGATCTGGCGGAATTTCTCCTGCACCTTCGGCAGTTCGCCCCTCTCGTGGATCTCGATGCCGCGCGGGAAGGCGTTGAGGTCGACCGCCTCCTTGGGGTCATGGACCACGGCCACGTGGCGAACGCCCATGGCCTTCAGTTCGCGCACGATCTGGTCGGGCCTGAGGTCGCCGTCGTTGTGCTGGCCGCCCGTCATCGCCACGGCGTCGTTGAAGAGGATCTTGTAGGTGATGTTCACGTTCGCGGCGAGCGCCGCGCGGATCGCCTGCACGCCCGAGTGGTTGTAGGTGCCGTCGCCGATGTTCTGGAAGACGTGGGACCGGGTCGAGAACGGCGCCTCGCCGATCCAGTTCGCCCCTTCCCCGCCCATGTGCGTGAAGCCGCTGGTGTCGCGGTCCATCCAGAGCGCCATGATGTGACAGCCGATCCCGGCATAGGCGCGGCTGCCTTCGGGCACCTTCGTCGAGGTGTTGTGCGGGCAGCCCGCGCAGAAGTAGGGAACCCGGCTCGCCACGTCCTCGGCATTGTCCGATTTCCGCGCCTCCACAAGACGTTGCAGGCCTGCCTTCACGCCATCGGTGCCGCGCCCCTCCTCGATCAGGATCTGTCCGATCTTCTCGGCGATCATCACCGGGTCGAGCGCCATGCGGGTCGGGAAGAGCTCTTGGTCGTGCATGCCCCCCGCGCCGCCCTTGAACCAGCCATAGACCCGGCGGCCCTTGCGGAAGTCGAAGATCGCCTCCTTGATCTGGATCTCGATCAGCTTGCGCTTTTCCTCCACGACCACGATCAGGTCGAGCCCGTCGGCCCAGTCGTAGAAGCTCGCCATGTCCATCGGGAAGGTCTGGCCGACCTTGTAGGTCGTGATGCCGAGGCGGCCTGCCTCCTCGGCGTCGATGTTGAGCAGCGAGAAGGCGTGCACGAGGTCGAGCCAGTTCTTGCCCGCCGCGACGAAGCCGATCTTCGCACCCGGCCCGCCCCACACCTTCTTGTCGATTCCGTTCGCCTTTGCAAAGGCTTCCGCGGCGAACCTCTTGTGGTCGATCATCCGGGCTTCCTGCTGGACCCAGTGATCGTTCAGCCGGATGTTGAGCCCGCCCTCGGGCATGTCGAATTCGGGAGTGACGAAGGTTGCCCGGTCCGGCCGGCCGTCGACGATGGAGGTCACCTCGACGGTATCCTTCATCAGCTTGAGCCCCGCCCAGACGCCCGCGAAGCGCGACATGGCGATGCCGTAGAGCCCGAAGTCGAGGATTTCCTGCACGCCGGCGGGCGACAGGACGGGAATGTAGGCATCCATCATCGCCCAGTCGGACTGGTGGCAGGTGGTGGAGCTTTCGCCGGTATGGTCGTCGCCCATCGCGACGAGGACACCACCGTGCGGCGAGGTGCCGGCCATGTTGGCGTGCCGGAACACGTCGCCCGTCCGGTCCACGCCCGGCCCCTTGCCGTACCAGAGGCCGAAGACGCCGTCGTATTTCCCCTCGCCGCGCAACTCCGCCTGCTGGGTGCCCCAGAGCGCGGTGGCCGCCAGATCCTCGTTGAGACCGGGGTGGAAGCGGACATGCGCCGCCTCGAGATCCTCGCGCGCCTTCGCCATGTTGATGTCGACGCCGCCGAGCGGCGAGCCGCGATAGCCGGTGACATAGCCCGCGGTGTTCAGCCCCGCCGCCACGTCCCGGGCGCGCTGCATCAGCATCAGGCGCACCAGCGCCTGGGTGCCGTTCAGCAGGACGGTGCCCCTCTCCAGGTCGTATTTGTCGTGAAGCGATACGTCGCGCAGGCTCATCCGGTCCTCCCATGAACACTGTAGCCTAGCATGGATTATAGGTCACAATATCTGACCTACAAAACGAATTCGTCTTCACGTCTGCGTTTGCCTTTTCCGGCCGCATACGCGTAAGTAGCTCACGATTTTGGGCGCTAACGGCTTCGGGTTCGATCGCGATGGACTGGGATAAGCTAAGAATATTCCATGCGGTGGCCGACGCGGGCAGCCTCACGCATGCCGGCGACACCCTGCATCTCAGCCAGTCCGCCGTCTCCCGGCAGATCCGGGCGCTCGAGGAAAGTCTCAACACCACCCTCTTCCACCGTCATGCGCGGGGACTGATTCTGACCGAACAGGGGGAATTGCTGTTCGACGCGACCCGCGCGATGACCAAGCGGCTCGACACCGCGGCGGCCCGCATCCGCGACAGCGAGGAGGAGGTCTTCGGCCAACTCCGCGTCACCACGACCATCGCCTTCGGCTCGCTCTGGCTCGCACCGCGGCTGTCGAAGCTCTACGAGAAGTATCCGAACCTGAACCTCGACCTGATGCTGGAGGAACGGGTGCTCGACCTGCCGATGCGCGAGGCCGACGTGGCGATCCGCATGAAGGAGCCCTCGCAGGCCGACCTGATCCGGCGCAAGCTGATGAGCGTGCGGATGCAGCTCTATGCCTCGCCCGAATACCTCGCGGCCACGGGCACGCCGCAAGCGATGTCGGAGCTTTCCGGACACAGGCTGATCTGCCAGAACACCGCGTCGTTCCAGGTCAGCGCCGGCGCGCGGCTGGTCCAGGAACTGCTGACGCACGAGATCCCCTCGACCCTGACCGTCAACAACTACTTCGGGGTGCTGCAGGCGGTTCTCGCCAATCTCGGGATCGGCGTCCTGCCGGATTATGTGACCGAGGACTTCCCCAAGCTCGTGCGGGTGCTGCCTGACGTGGAATCCGGCGAGGTGCCGGTCTTCCTCGCCTATCCCGAAGAACTGAGGCAATCGAAACGGATCGCCGTGTTCCGGGATTTCGTGACCGAGGAAATCATCGAGTACCGGAAGAAGGCGAAGACTTAGGCGGATTGCGCAAGCTTCGGGCAGATATGCAACAA
>CAYTBD010000374.1:0-3002 GCA_964435755.1 uncultured Rhodobacterales bacterium | reverse complement strand
CTCCTCGACGCCTGCCTCGCCTTCGCACGACAGGCCGGATACACGCGGATGCGCCTCTGGACCCATGAAAGCTACCGCGCCGCCTGCGCGCTTTATGCCAGGAACGGCTTTCGCCGGACGAACGCCATTCCGGTCCGGTCCTTCGGGGTCGATCTCGTGGAGCAGAGCTGGGAAATCGACCTCTGAAACCCTTGCAATCGCGGGGGCCAGTGGGTAAATCGCGGCGTGAGTGCCGCCTTAGCTCAGTTGGTTAGAGCGCTGGATTGTGGATCCAGAGGTCCCCTGTTCAAGCCAGGGAGGCGGTACCATTCCTCTTTACCTTCGTCTCCCGCCCGCCCATCGTGCCCGTCATGATCTTCGCCGCGATCTCCGATATCCACGGCAACTCGGCGGCGCTCGACGCCGTGCTCGCCGATATCCGGCGGCGGGGCATAGCCGACATCGTCAATCTCGGGGACGCGCTCAGCGGGCCGCTCGATCCGGTCGGCACGGCGGAGCGGTTGATCGGGCTGGCACTCCCGACGGTCTGCGGCAACCACGACCGCACGCTCGTCGACCGCCCGCCCGAAGATCAGGGCCTCTGGGAGCAGTGGACCTATCCGCATCTCGGGCAGGGGCATCTGGAGTGGATTCGCGGCCTGCCGCCGAGTCTCGACTGGCATGGCGTCTTTCTCTGTCACGGTTCTCCGCGGGGAGACGAGGACAACTGGCTCCACGACCGCGACGGGCGCGGCGGCATGCGCGAGCGGACGCTAGAGGAGGTGACGGAGCGGGCGGGGGATCTGCCGCAGCGGCTGCTGCTTTCCGGCCATACGCATCTCGCGCGCGCGGTCCGCCTCCTCGACGGGCGGGTGCTCGTGAACCCCGGACCGCTCGGCTGCCCGGCCTACCGCGATCCGCGCCCGCCCGTGCCCACCGTCGCGATGACCGGAATGCCCGACGCGCGCTACGCGATCTGCGAAGAGGTGGACGGGGACTGGCGGGTGTCGCTGATCACCGTGCCGTACGACCCGGCGGGCATGATCGCGCGGGCACACGAGAACGGCGCCGGCGATTGGGCCGAGGCTCTGGCGACAGGGTGGTCGTCCCTCTAGGGGGACCGTGGCACGGAACGGCGCCGGCCTCAGTTCCCGATGACGATCGGGATGCGGCGGATCAGGTCGTGCCCGTCGGGATCGTAGATCAGGATCTCGTCGGCGTCCGTGACGATGGCGATCCAGCCCGTTCCTTGCGTGTAGGCCGTCGCCGTGACGCCTTCGGGCAGGACGATCGCGTCCGGCACGTAGGGGCCCGGCGGCGCCTGAAGCCGGATGACAAGCAGGATCACGATCGCTAGAACGCCGAGGATCATCGTGGCGGTCAATACCGTCACAAGCCGCCGCAGGAACCGCAGGTTCCGCGCTTCCGCCTCAGGGATCGGATCGTCGTCCATGCCCGTTTCCGTCATTCGCGTCACCATCGGGGCCGACCCGCCCGCCCGTCTTGATAAGGCACTCGCCCGCGAGGTGCCAGAGGCCGCGCATCTCTCGCGCTCACGGCTCGCGCGTCTCATCGCGGAGGGGGCGGTGACGCGGTCGGGCGCCGCCGTGACCGACCAGACGGCGAAGGCGGCCGAGGGAGAAAGGTACGAAATCGCCATCCCCGACGCGCAGGAGACCCATATCGCCGCCGAGGCGATCGCCCTCGACATCGTCTACGAGGACGCCGATCTCGCCGTCATCGACAAGCCGCCCGGCCTTGTCGTCCACCCCGCGCCCGGAAGCCCGAAAGGCACGCTCGTCAACGCGCTCCTCCATCACTTCGGCGACGATCTGTCCGGTGTCGGCGGAGCGAAGCGGCCCGGCGTCGTGCACCGCATCGACAAGGACACCTCGGGCCTTCTCGTCGTGGCCAAGTCCGACGCCGCGCACCACGGGCTTTCCGCCCAGTTCGAGGCGCACGAGGCGGAACGGCTCTACCTCGCCGTCTGCCACGGCGTCCCCGACCCCGGCGACCCGCGTCTCCGGGGCGTGCGGGGCGTCGGCATGGAACCCGGCAACGTCATCAGGGTGACGACGCAGCTCGCCCGGCACCGGACCGACCGGCAGCGGCAGGCGGTCCTGTTTCAGGGCGGCCGGCACGCGGTGACGCGGGTGAAGGTCGTGGAGCGCTTCGCGGATCAGGCGGCGCTTGTCGAGTGCCGGCTCGAGACCGGCCGGACCCATCAGATCCGTGTCCACATGGCCCACATCGGGCATGCGCTGATCGGCGATCCCGTCTATGGCGGACGGCGCAAGATCAACGCGAGGGTGCTGGGCGAGGCGGCGGCCGAAGCGGCACGGGCGTTCCCGCGGCAGGCGCTTCACGCCGCGACGCTGGGCTTCCGGCATCCGGTGAGCGGGGAATGGCTCGCCTTCGAGGCGCCGCTGCCCGAGGATATGGCGGGTCTGTTGCGGGTCTTGCGCTGCGGCGCCTCGCATTGATGCACATCTGCGGCGCAAGCTATCGATAGATGACGATCAGCGCACATATGCGTGAGCATCCGGGCACATTTCTGGACCTTGGGGAACTTTCCGGTAACTGTCAGTTAAAACCTCGTACCGATGCTGGACTTGAACTGAACGGTTGAGTTCACTATCTGATGTTAAGCCTCGAAACATCGGGGATGTCAGGGATGGAGAAAATGGCGAACTTTGCAAATCTACCAGCGCCGAGCCCGGAGGGCGGCCTGAACCGGTATCTTCAGGAGATCCGGAAGTTCCCCATGCTTGAGCCGGAACAGGAATACATGCTGGCCAAGCGCTGGGTGGACCACCAGGACACGGAGGCGGCGCATCAACTCGTGACCTCGCACCTGCGGCTCGCGGCCAAGATCGCGATGGGCTACCGCGGCTACGGTCTGCCCCAGGCCGAGGTGATTTCGGAAGCCAACGTCGGCCTCATGCAGGCCGTGAAGCGGTTCGATCCCGAACGGGGGTTCCGCCTCGCGACCTATGCGATGTGGTGGATCCGCGCGTCGATCC
>CAYTBD010000373.1:2321-3003 GCA_964435755.1 uncultured Rhodobacterales bacterium | reverse complement strand
GGGGCCGTCTGCCCCCTCGCGCTCCCCCGAGGATATTTCCGGACAGATGGAGGCAGGGATGGCTGCGCCGACGGCATCGAGACCAGGGGGCGCGCCCCCCGTCTGAGCTCGGACGCTCAGTTGACGCGGGCCACCACGTAGTCCGCGAGGTCGGTCAGCATGTCCCGGATCGGATGATCGGGGAGGCCCGAAAGGGCCGCCTTTGCCTTGGCCGACCACGCCAGCGCCTCGGCCCGCGTCGCTTCGAGCGCACCATGCCGGGCCAGAAGCCGCAGCGCCTCCTCCAAATCGCCCTCCCGCTGGTCGCCCGTCTCGATCACGCGGGTCCAGAAGGCCCGCTCCCCGGCATCGGCGGCGGCGACCGCCTTGATGACCGGAAGGGTCAGCTTCCGCTCCCGGAAGTCGTCGCCGATGTTCTTTCCCGTGGCGGCGGTGCCGCCGTAGTCGAGGAGGTCGTCGACGATCTGGAACGAGATGCCGAGCGCGTCGCCATAGGTGAAGAGGGCGCGGATGGTCTCCTCGTCCCGTCCCGCGATCACGCCGCCGACCTCGGTCGCGGCCGCGAACAGGGCGGCCGTCTTGCCGCGGACGACCTTGAGGTAGATCTCCTCGGTCGTGGCGAGGTTCCGGGCGGCGGTGAGTTGCAGCACCTCGCCCTCGGCGATGGTCGCGGCCGCGTTCG
>CAYTBD010000373.1:0-2311 GCA_964435755.1 uncultured Rhodobacterales bacterium | reverse complement strand
GCTTGCGGTGATTCGCGAAGCGACGTGCCTGGTGATGGTCGCCGCCGCGTTCGAGAGGATGTCGAGCACGCGGAGCGAGCCGGTTTCCACCATGAGCTGGAACGCCCGCGCGAAGAGGTAGTCACCCACGAGAACCGAGGACTTGTTGTCCCAGAGGAGGTTCGCGGTGGGGCGTCCCCGCCGCTGCCGGCTTTCGTCGACGACATCGTCGTGGAGGAGGGTGGCGGTGTGGATGAACTCCACCGTCGCGGCGAGACGCAGATGATGATCGCCCTCGTAACCGCACATCTTCGCGGTCGCCAGTGTCAGCATCGGGCGGAGCCGCTTGCCCCCGGCCTCCACCAGATGCGCCGTCACCTCGGGGATCCGGGGCGCGTGTTCCGACGCCATCCTGTCGCGGATCAGCGCGTTCACGGCAGTCATCTCCGTGGAGACTTCCTCCGCCATCCGTTCATGCGGTTTGGCCCGCGCCTCGTCCAGACCCATGCTATCCTCGTCAGTCGGCTCGACAAACCCGGGCAGGTGCCCTTATCTCCGGGATATGAGAGAACTCCTGCGCACCAACGATCCCACGGTGATCGCCTACGCCACGGCCCTTCTCGACGGCGAGGGTATAGACGTGTTTCAGATGGACGTCCACATGAGCGTCCTCGAAGGATCGATCGGCGTTTTGCCGCGGCGGCTGATGGTGCGCGACGGCGACCATTTCCGGGCCGCGGCGGTTCTGCGCGACAATGACATCGAGACCACGGGCTGAGGCGGTGGCGTTCGCACAGGACGGCCTGACGACCGACGCCTTTCTCGGCGGGCGGCTCGACATCCTGCAACCCATCGCCGGCTACAGGGCCGGGATCGATCCGGTGCTTCTGGCGGCGGCCGTGGCCGCCGAGCCGGGCGACAGCGTTCTGGAGCTCGGATGCGGCGTGGGAACGGCGATCCTGTGCCTAGGACGCCGGGTGCCACGTCTCCGGCTGACCGGGCTGGAGATCCAACCGGAGTACGCCGACCTCGCCCGACGGAACGCGTGGGCGAACGGCATCGCCGCCGAGGTCGTGACGGGCGATCTGCGTGACATGCCCGCGGAGCTGCGGGCGCGGAGCTTCGACCATGTCGTCGCCAACCCGCCGTACCTCCGGCGCGCGGCCGGAACACCTGCGGCGGACGCCGGCCGGGAGATCGCGCTTGGAGAGGCCGTGCCGCTCCGGGCGTGGGTGGAGGCCGGTCTGCGCCGTCTGAAGCCGCGCGGCCGGTACACGATGATCCAGCGCGCGGACCGCCTCGGCGACGTCGTGACGGCCTTCGACGGCTTCGCGGCGAGCCTCTCGGTCCTCCCGATCGCGCCCCGCAGAGGACGCGACGCGACGCTCGTCATCCTGCGCGCGACGAAGGGCGGAAAGTCGCCGTTCCGGCTGCACGCGCCGCTCGTCCTGCACGAGGGGGAGCGTCACGTGGGAGACGGAGACGACTACTCTCCCGGGATCTCCGCAGTCCTGCGGGAGGGAGCGGCACTGCCTGCGGTCCCTTGACGGATCGTCAACGGTTTGTGGCGAGGCTGGTGGCATCCGCGACAGTACGTGGACGTGACACGACTCGGATTCTGTGCTGGACTGATGCAGCGATCCGTAGAGGAGGACCCCAATGACAATGAGTTCGCATCTTCAGGAACTCCGGAAAAAGCACCAAAATCTCTCGGAAGCGGTCGAAGCGGCGCAACGCAGCCCATCGACCGACGATCTCACGATCACGCAATTGAAGAAGCAGAAGCTCAGACTCAAAGAGGAAATAGAGCGACTTTCCAGCGGCTGACACGCCGCGCCCGCGGGCTGTCTTTTGACGCCGGGAAAGATCTGCGGCTTGCGATACCGCCAGCCGTTCAGACGCGAGGTATCACACTGGACATGCCCGGGCCGATCCATACGCGATGGCACGCGTAAGACGCCGCACAAGGCGGCGGCGTCTCATGCGGCGGGCGCGCCCGCGTCAGACGAAGAACTGCGCGCCGTTCGCCGAGATCGTCGACCCATTGACGAAGCCCGCATCATCGGATGCGAGGAAGACGACGCAGCGCGCGATCTCCTCGGGCTCGCCGAGGCGCCCGGCGGGGATCTGGGCGACGATGCTCTCGCGCACTTTCTCCGGCACAGCCATCACCATCTCGGTCGCGATGTAGCCCGGGCAGACGGCGTTGGCGGTGATGCCGGCCCGCGCACCCTCCTGTGCCAGTGACTTGACGATGCCGAGATCCCCGGCCTTCGTCGCGGCATAGTTCGCCTGGGCGAACTGGCCCTTCTGGCCATTGATCGAGGAAATC
>CAYTBD010000372.1:0-3017 GCA_964435755.1 uncultured Rhodobacterales bacterium | reverse complement strand
CCCACAGTTCGGACAGACGTAGGTCGACATGTTCTCGATGAGCCCGAGCACCGGCGCCTTGAGCATCTCGAACATGCCGATGGCCTTCCGCGCGTCGAGCAGCGCCACGTCCTGGGGCGTGGAGACGATGAGTGCGCCCGTCACCTGCGTCCGCTGGCACAGCGTCAGCTGGACATCGCCGGTGCCGGGCGGGAGGTCGACGATCAGCACGTCGAGATCGCCCCATTCCACCTGCCCGAGCATCTGCTGAAGCGCGCCCATGAGCATCGGGCCGCGCCAGACGACGGGCTTGTCCTCCTCGAGCATGAGCCCGAGCGACATCATGGTGACTCCGTGCGCCTTCAGCGGAATGATCGTCTTGCCGTCCGGAGACGACGGGCGCTTGCTGACGCCCATCATGCGCGGCTGCGACGGGCCGTGGATATCGGCATCGAGAAGACCGACCCTGCGTCCCTGCCGGGCGAGGGCCACCGCGAGGTTCGAGGAAACGGTCGACTTGCCCACCCCGCCCTTGCCGGAGGCGACGGCGAGGATGCGGTCGACGCCGGAGACCTTCTGCGGACCACCCTGCTGCGGCGTCGGGTGCCGCCCGATCTTCAGGCTCGGCGGCTCGTCCTGCTGTGACGGCCGGGGCGGCGCCTTGGCCGCCGGTCCGTGCGCCGTGAGCACGACCGAGGCGGCCTCGACGCCGGGCATTCTCGTCACGAGCGCTTCCGCCGCGCCGCGCACGGGCTCCATCGCTTGCGCCGCCTCGGCCGACTCGGCCTCGATGACGAATCGTACCGAGCCGCCGGAAACGGTGAGCGCGCGCACCAGGTCACGGGACACGATGTCTGACCCATCGGGGAGCGTGAGCTGCCTGAGCGCTTCCAGAACCGTCTCGCGCGACACCGTCATCTTCAACTCCTGCACGTTTCCGACGCATTAGGTGTCGTCTGGCGTGCAGGAGGCAAGGGCCGCTTCGCAAACCGCGAAAAGTTGGGGCGCTAACGCTGAAAAAAAGGTCAGAATTACATATGCATTTGCCGCATGGCAGCATTGCGCGTGTAGGCATTGTGCACTCGCAGCATTTGGCTATCTTTGAACTCGAAGGTCGATGGAGCCACACGCTTCTCGGCTGGAGATCAGAGACACCCCTCCTCCTCCCTGGGTGCTCTGAGTTTAGCGGTGGCGCCTTCCTCCTCCCTGGCGTCACCGCTTTTTTTCGGTCATGCCACAGGCGCGGCGCCTCGCGCGGGGTTAGGTCCGCAAATCCCAAGTCAGATCGAAAACGAGGATCGCAGCGGTCAGCGGCGCCCGTTCAGAACGGCACGTCGCCGGCATCCGCCGCCGCGACGACGAAGCGGGCGACGACCTTCTTCTCGCCGGCCTTGTCGAAGCGGATGTCGAGCTTGTCGCCCTCGATGCCCGTGACGCTTCCGTAGCCGAATTTCTGATGGAAGACCCGGTCGCCTTCGGTGAAGGCCGAAACGGCGTCGAGGTCGATCGTCACGTTGCGGCTTTCGCGCGGCTGGCTCATCCCCTGCGCCGCGCTGCGCTCCTGCAGGCGCTTCCATCCCGGCGAGTTGTAGACATTCGCGTTCGCCGCCCGTTGCTCCAGTCCCGACGACCCCATGCCCGCCGCGCCATAGCCGCCGCCATGGAGACCCGGCGGCGTCAGCACTTCCACATGCTCCACGGGCAGTTCGTCGATGAACCGCGACGGCAGCGCCGATTGCCACTGGCCATAGACCCGCCGGTTGGCGGCGAAGGAAATCGTGCAGAGTTCCTCGGCCCGCGTGAGACCGACATAGGCCAGCCGGCGCTCCTCCTCGAGCCCCTTGAGCCCGCTCTCGTCCATCGAACGCTGCGATGGAAAAAGACCGTCCTCCCAGCCGGGAAGGAAGACGGCGGGAAACTCCAGCCCCTTCGCGGCGTGAAGCGTCATGATGGAGACCTTCCGCTCGTTGTCGTCGGACTCGTTGTCCATGATGAGCGCGACATGCTCGAGGAAGCCTTGCAGGTTCTCGAAATTCTCGAGCGCCTTGACGAGTTCCTTCAGGTTCTCCAGCCGACCGGGCGCCTCGGGTGTCTTGTCGTTCTGCCACATCGCGGTGTAGCCCGACTCCTCCAGGATCGCCTCGGCGAGCTCGATGTGGCTCATCGTTCGACCACCGCCCGCGGGCGTCTCCGGAGCCCCTTCGATCAGGATGTCGGCCTCCGCACCGGTCGCGGGCCCCGTCCGCCGCGCCAGCGCATGCCACCGGGCGATCCCCTCGACCAGCGTCTTCAACTCGGCCAGCCCTTTTCCCGAAACGCCCCGGGAGGCCACGACGAGCCGCGCGCCTTCGAAAAGGCTCAGCCCGTTGGCGCGCGCCGTCTGCTGGATGACCTGCTGCGCCTTGTCGCCGAGACCGCGCTTGGGCGTGTTCACGATCCGCTCGAAGGCCAGGTCGTCCTCGGTCGAGACGGCAAGGCGGAAATAGGCCATGGCGTCGCGGATCTCCATCCGCTCGTAGAACCGCGGGCCGCCGATCACCTTGTAGGGCAGCCCGATGGTCAGGAATCGGTCCTCGAAGGCGCGCATCTGGTGCGAGGCCCTGACGAGGATCGCGCATTCGTCGAGACCCATGGGTCGCAGGCCGCGGGTCCCCTGCCCCATCGCCTCGAGTTCCTCGCCGATCCAGCGCGCCTCCTCCTCGCCGTCCCAATGGCCGATGAGACGAACCTTCTCGCCCGCCTCGGCTTCGGTCCAGAGCGTCTTTCCGAGCCGTCCCTTGTTCGCTTCGATCAGCCCCGACGCCGCGCCGAGGATGTTCGGCGTGGAGCGGTAATTCTGTTCGAGCCGGATCACGGTCGCACCGGGGAAATCCTTCTCGAAGCGCAGGATGTTGCCGACCTCCGCACCACGCCAGCCGTAGATCGACTGATCGTCGTCGCCCACGCAGCAGATGTTGCGGTGCTCTCGCGCGAGGAGGCGGAGCCAGAGATACTGGGCGACGTTCGTGTCCTGGTATTCGTCAACGAGGATGTAGCGG
>CAYTBD010000371.1:0-3018 GCA_964435755.1 uncultured Rhodobacterales bacterium | reverse complement strand
CCCCGTCACCTCGGAAGCCGGCAGCATGGGCGCGCAGGCCGAGGCGCTCTTCGGTGCGCTCGACGCCTCGGGCCGCAATTTCGTGATCATCGCGCCCAACAACGATCCCGGGTCCGAGGCGATCTTCGGCGTGATCGGACGCCTTCCGCCCGAGCGCTTCCGCGTGATCCCCTCGATGCGGTTCTCGCATTTCTCCGAACTGATGAAGAACGCGTCCGTGATGGTCGGCAATTCGAGCGCGGGCGTCCGCGAGGCACCCTTCCTCGGCGTCCCCTCGCTCGACGTGGGCACCCGTCAGACGAACCGCGCCGCCGCCCCCTCGATCCATCGCGCGGCCGCGGGCGACCGGGCCGGGGTCGCGGCCTTCCTCGAGGACCAGTGGGGCAAGTCCTATCCAAGTCACACAGGCTTCGGCGAAGGCAGCGCGGCGGACCGCTTCGTTTCGGTCCTGAAGGACGAAGCCTTCTGGACCGCGCCGCTCCAGAAGGAATTCCGCGACCTTGGCTGAGGCCGGACCCGGAGGAGCCTGGCTGCGGGCTTTTTCCGTCGCGAGCCGCCTTCTGGAGCCGGCGGCGCCCGCGATCCTCCGCCGCAGGCGTGCGCGCGGCAAGGAAGACCCGGACCGCTGGCGGGAGAAGCTGGGCGAGGCCTTCGTGCCCCGCCCCGACGGCCGCCTCGTCTGGCTCCACGCCGTGGGCCTGGGAGAGGTGCTGGCGCTCCGGGGGCTGATCGGGGAGATGGCCGAACTCGATCCCGAGCTCTCGTTTCTCATCACATCCACCGCGCGCTCTTCGGCCGAAGCCGTGTCGCGGAACCTTCCCGCGCGCACCACCCACCAGTTCCTGCCCCTCGACCTGCCCGGGCCGCGCCGCCGGTTCCTCGACCACTGGCGCCCCGACCTCTCGGTCTGGGCCGAACAGGACCTCTGGCCGGGTCTCGTGGCCGAGACCGCGGGCCGTGGCATCCCGCTGGCCCTCGTCAACGCGCGGATGAACGCCGAGGCCTACCGCCGCCGCGCCCGCGCACGCGGGCTCTACGCGCCGCTCCTGCGCGCCTTCCGCCTGATCGCCGCGCAGGACGCCGCGACCGCCCGCAACCTCGAAGCGCTCGGCGCGCCCGCCCCCGTCGCGGTGACGGGCTCGCTCAAACCCGCCGCACCGCCGCTGGCCGACATCCCCGACGAGCGCGCGCGCCTCGCCGGAGCGCTGGCCGGCCGACCGATCTGGCTCGCCGCCTCGACCCATGCGGAGGACGAGGAGGTAGCGCTTGCGGGGCACAGCCTCGTGCTCTCGCGCGCGCCCGACACGCTTCTCGTCCTCGCGCCGCGCATCCCGTCGCGCGGTGCCGACATCGCGCATCGCTGCGAGGATGCCGGACTGCGCGCAGTGCGGCGCAGCCAGGGCGCCCCGCTCGCCTCGGGCACGCAGGTCTATATCGCGGACACGATCGGCGAGATGGGCCTCTGGTACCGCCTCGCGCCTTCCGCCCTTGTCGGCGGTTCCTTCGGACCGGTCGAGGGGCACAACCCGTGGGAGCCCGCCCGCCTCGTCTGCGCGATCCTGCACGGCCCGCGAACGGCGAATTTCGCAGCGGACTACGCGGCCCTTGCCGCCGCCGATGCGGCCCGGCGCGTCCTGACAGCCGAGCATCTCGCGGCAACCCTCGCCGATCCCGACCTCCCCGAAACCGCCGAACGGGCGACCGCCCTCGCCCTCGAACATGCGGGCGCCGCGCGCGCCCTCGCCCGCCACCTCGTGGAGCTTGTGGCGTGACGCGCGCCTTCCCCACGCCGCGCCTGCGTCTCGCGCTCGCGGTCTACACCCTGCTCTGGACGCTCGGCCTTCCCGTCCTCCTCCTCTACCTCTGGCGCCGCGCCCGAAAGGACGCCGACTACGGCCGCCACCTCGGCGAACGCTTCGGCCGTTACCCCGACCCGATCCGCGACACGGTCTGGATTCACGCGGTCTCCATCGGCGAAGTGCGCTCCGCCATACCCCTGATCCGCGCGCTTCTCGACCGCGGCGAGCGCGTGGTGATCACCCAGTTCACACCCGCCGGCCGGCGCGAGACCGCGCGCGTCTTCGCTTCCGAGATCGCCGCTGGCCGGCTGCGCTCCGTCTGGGTGCCCTTCGAATTCGGCTGGAGCTTCCGCCGCTTCTTCCGTGCCTTCCGCCCGAAATACGGCCTCGTCATGGAGATCGAGATCTGGCCGCGCATGATCATGGCGGCCCGTGCCGAGGGCATTCCGCTCTTCATGTGCAACGCGCAGTACCCGTCGAAGAGCTACGCGCGCGACACCACCTCGACCCCCGTGCGCGCCGACCTGATGCGGGGCTTCGCCGGTGCGCTGGTGAAATCCGAGCTTCAGGCGCGCCGCTTCGCCTCCGTCGGCGTCGACAACATCGCGGTGACGGGCGAATTGCGCTTCGCACAGCCGATCCCGCAGGATCAACGCGCGGCCGGGCAAGCAGCGCGTGCCCGCCTCGCGCCCGACCGGCGCGTGATCGCCATCGCCAGCGCCGTCGAAGGCGAAGACGCGCTCTTCATCGACACGATCCGCGCGGTCCGCGACCGCCACGCCGCGGAACGACTGCCCGCGCCCATGATCGTCTACGTGCCCCGCGCGCCGGAACGCTTCGACGAGGCGGGTGCCCTTCTCGAGAGCGCGGGCTTCTCCGTCCTGCGCCGCAGCCGGGCCTTCGACAGCGCCCTTGCACCCTCGGGCGACCCCGCTGCTCCCGACGTCCTGCTGGGCGACAGTCTGGGCGAGATGACCTTCTACCTCGCGATGGCCGACGCCGTCGTCGTCGGCGGCGGCTTCACGCCGGGGGGATCGCACAACATCACCGAGGCCCTCGCCCTCGGCAAGCCGGTGATCGTCGGCCCCGAAACCTGGACCATCGAATACCCAGCGGAAGAGGCGATCGCCGCCGGCGTCTGCCTGCGCGTCGCTCCCGAAGACCTCCCGCGCGCTCTGGCCCCAGACGCCCCCGCGCCCGACCCGCGTGCGATCCGCGC
>CAYTBD010000370.1:0-3021 GCA_964435755.1 uncultured Rhodobacterales bacterium | reverse complement strand
CGCGGGTTTGCGGTTCTCCTGGTCGTAGTTCCACTTGCCGCCCGCGGGCCTGTCGCCCTCCATCAGGAGCCCCGTCTTCCGCCGCATGTCGCGGTAGAACCACTCCATCCGAAGCTCCTTGCGGCCCTCGGCCCAGCGTTGGAACTCGGCGTGGGAGGCCAGGAACCGGTCGTCCTCGTGCTGGGTGACGGGGAGCGGGAGGTCGTTCAGAAGACCGATCAGCCGCCATTCGCCGGGCTCCGTCGCGATGACCTCCCGCGCGCCGGTCTCTTCGGCGCGGCGCAGAAGCTCGCCCGGAATGCTGCCCGCGTTCTCCGGATCGTCGAGCCGGGTATAGGCCACGCGCCAGCCGTCGGCCTCCAGCCGGCCCGCGAACTTGCGCATCGCGGCGAAGAAGAGCGCAATCTTCTTGGGGTGGTGCGGGACGTATGTGGCCTCGTCCATGACTTCGGCCATGACGACGAGATCGCGGGCCTTGTCGGCGTGACGGAGCGCGGGGCTCGTGGGGGTCAGTTGGTCGCCCAGGACGAGGACAAGGCGCGTCACCAGGCGATCGCCTCGCCCGCGTAGTCATAGAAGCCGCCGGAGTTCTCCGGTTTCAGCCGGTCCAGAACGTTCAGAAGGTTCCGTGCGGCCTCGTCCGGCGTGACCTTCCGGTGCCCGGGATAGTCCGCCGTGAACGGCGTTTCCACCGTGCCGGGATGCAGCGCCACGACGATGGCCTCCTTGCGCCTGCGCCCGATCTCGATGGCCGCGCCATGGACGATCTGGTTCGCGGCGGCCTTGGACGCGCGATAGGAATACCATCCGCCCATGCGGTTGTCGCCGATGGAGCCCACGCGGGCGGTGAGCACGCCGACGACCGACCGCCCCTCGCGGGGAAGGAGCCTGGGGACGTGCCGCAGGATCAGCGCCGGACCGATGGCGTTGACCGCGAACGTGCGCGCCATCTGCGCAGCGTCGATCGCGTCGAGCGATTTCTCCGGCGCCGCGCCGTCGGGCGCGAGGATGCCGGTCGCGACGAGGATCGTGTCGAACGGGCCGTCCTGCGCGCCGAGCACGCGGTCGACCGACGCGGGGTCGGAGACGTCGAGCCCGTCGCCGCGCCGCGACAGGCCGGTGACCTCGACCCCGCGTGCGGCGAGTTCGGAGGCGAGCGCCGAGCCGATGCCGCCCGAGGCGCCTATGACGAGGGCATGTTCCATGACCCGGAGCTATGCCGGTGACAGCCGGGGTCAATCGGGATAGGTGTCTGCCATGCCGGAGAAACCCATCATCTGCCACATCCCCGTCTGCCCGTTCTCGCAGCGGCGTCGCGGCCGGGCTTCCTGACGGAGGACGCGATGCATCCTGACGCGCGGTTCTGGAACAGGCTGGCGGGGCGATATTCCCGGATGAAGGTGCCCGACGAGGCCGGCTACCAGCGCAAGCTCGAGATCACGCAGGCGTTCCTGACGCCGGATGCGGAGGTGGTGGAGTTCGGCTGCGGCACCGGGTCGACGGCCATCGCGCACGCGCCGCATGCCGGCCATATCCGCGCGCTCGACATCTCGCACGAGATGCTGCGGATCGCGCGGGAGAAGGCGCAGGCGGCGGGCGTGACGAACGTCGAATTCGAGGAAGCAGGGATCGACGGGTTCGAGGCGCCGGAGGGGTCGGTCGACGTGGTGATGTGCCATTCGCTCCTCCACCTTCTGCGGGATCGCGACGCGGCCATCGCCAGGATCCACAGGCTCCTGAAGCCGGGCGGCATCTTCATCTCGAGCACGATGTGCATGGCCGACGGGCTGGGATTCATGCGGCCGGTCCTGACGATGGGGCGCGTTCTCGGGCTGTTCCCGGTGGTGAAGGTCTTTTCCTCCGACGACCTGCGCGGAGCCGTCGAACGGGCGGGGTTCGAGATCGTCGAGGACTGGCGCCCGGGCAAGCGGAAGGCGACCTTCCTCGTCGCGAAGAAGCCCGATCACTCGGCGTAGATCATCTTCCGCGTCATGCCGCCGTCGAGCACGATCACCTCGCCGGTGACGAATCCCGCCGTCGCGAGGTAGGCGACGGCTTCGGCGACGTCCTCCACCGTGCCGGCCCGTCCCGCCGGGTGCTGCGCATGGTCCTCCGCCGTCAGCTCGATGTCGCGCGTGACGATCCAGCCGGGCGCGACGGCATTGGCGCGCACGTCCGGGCCGAGGCTCACCGCGAGCGCGTGGGTGAGGCCGATCAGCCCCGCCTTCGAGGCGGCATAGGCCTCGGAGTCCGGTTCCGACATCAGCGCGCGGGTGGAGGAGATGTTGACGACGCTGCCCTGCGCGCGCCGCAGGTGCGGGATGGCCGCGCGCGTCATCAGGAACGCGCCGGTGAGGTTGGTGCCGATCCAGCGGTTCCAGTCAGCAAGCGCAAGGTCCTCCACGGGGCCGCCATGGGGATGCGCGATGCCCGCGTTGTTCACCAGAAGACCCAGCCCGGGCGCGAGCACCTCCGCGAGGCCGTCGAAGGCCCGCGCGACCGAGGCTTCGTCGGAGACGTCGCAGACGACGATTCCCTCGCCCGCCTCGACGTCGAGCCGCGCCACACGCCAGCCCTGCGCCTCGAGATGGTCGGCGGTGCCACGGCCGATGCCGCGCGCCGCGCCTGTGACGATCGCCGTCCTGTTCATGACCTGCCCCTTCTCTGTCGCCGCAGCGGTATCGCGCCCCATCCGTTCGGGCAACGGAGAGGACCGGCGCGGTGTTCCCGACGTCCGCGAAGCCCGGGAATCTCTCCCGCAGGGCGACCGCCGCCGCGGCGCTCGACCTGAAGCTCAGCGGCTTCCACGACCTCAACAGATTTCTGCGGCCTCCGGATCGCGAACGACGGGCCGGAGGTGATCCTCGTCGCGACGCCGCTCATCGCCTGTGGCCGCGGGCCCGAGGGCATCGCGATCCGCCGCGGGCATCCGTTTCAGACAGGCCTAGGTCGTTTCGAGGTCGAAGACGAGGATGCCTTCGGCACCCCCCTCGCACAGGTCGCAAAGACGACGGCCCAGAT
>CAYTBD010000369.1:0-3030 GCA_964435755.1 uncultured Rhodobacterales bacterium | reverse complement strand
AAGGTGCTCGAGATCGGCACCGGGTCCGGCTATCAGGCGGCGGTGCTGTCGCAACTCGCCCGCCGTGTCTACACCGTGGACCGCCACAGGCGGCTCGTCGCCCAGGCCCGCGAGGTCTTCGACCGGCGGGGCCTCACCAACATCACCGCCGTCACGGCGGACGGCAGCCGGGGCTATGCCGAACAGGCGCCCTTCGACCGCATCCTCGTCACCGCGGCCGCCGAGGATCCGCCCGGTCCGCTATTGGCTCAACTGAGAGAAGGCGGTATCATGGTTCTGCCGGTGGGGCAGTCGGACGCGGTGCAGACCCTCGTGAAGGTGACGCGCACCGGGACGGGCTACGACTACCACGAGCTCCGGCCGGTCCGGTTCGTGCCGCTCGTCGAGGGCCTCGGGCAGGACTGACCGGAAACGACATTTGGCGGTACAAGGCCCGCAGGAAGACGGGCCGGGCACAGAGGAACGAGCGATGGACCTTCTCCGCGGCGGAAGATTGGGTGTGGCGGGTATCGCCTTGCTGGGCCTTGCGGCCTGCGGCGAACCCTTCGATGTGGATTTCAGGGGCTTCGGGAACGGGTTCGACACCTCCGAGGCGGTGCGCCAGGCGACGAGCCAGAGGCCGCCGCCGGACGACCGGGGCGTGATCTCCTATCCGAACTACCAGGTCGCGGTCGCCTCGCGCGGCGACACTGTGGCCGACGTCGCCGACAGGGTCGGGCTGCAGGCCTCCCAGCTTGCCTCGTTCAACGGCATTCCCCAGGGCGTGACGCTCCGCGAGGGCGAAGTGCTGGTGCTGCCGAGCCGGGTCGCCGAGCCGTCGCCCGCGACCGGCGCCGTCGCCACCGGCCCGATCCAGCCCGGCGGCGTCGACGTCGCGGCCGTGGCGGGCGCGGCGATCGACCGCTCGTCGGGCACCTCCACGCCCCGCGCGACCCCGCAGGTGCAGACCGGGCAGGAACCGGTACGCCACCGCGTCGAGCGTGGCGAGACCGCCTTCTCGATCGCGCGGCTCTACGACGTCTCGGTCCGGTCGCTCGCCGACTGGAACGGGCTTGGCGCCGACCTCGCGGTGCGCGAGGGGCAGTACCTGCTGATCCCCGTGGCCGCGGACCCCGCGCCGCAACCCGCCGCCGCCGCGGCGCCCGGGACCGGGTCGACCGCGCCCGAACCACCAAGCGCCGCGACCCCCCTGCCCCCGCCGCCGGTGGCCGACACCGACGACGAGCCGGAGCCGGAGTCCCCTGCATTGTCGGAGGAGCGCACAGAGGCCTCCGATCCGGGGCAGTTCGCGATGCCGGCGAGCGGCGGCATCATCCGTCCGTTCAGGGCGGGCTCCAGTTCGGGCATCGGCATCAGCGCCGAGGCCGGCGCGGCGGTTCGCGCCGCGGGCGACGGCCGTGTCCTGCTGATCACCAAGCCGGCGCAGTCCGAAAGCACGGGCGACGAACTCTACCGCGGCGACATCCTCGTCATCGGGCACGGCGACAACCTGCTGACGGTCTATTCCGGTATCGACGGCATCTCCGTCGAGAAGGGCGATGAGGTGACGCGCGGCCAGCCGGTCGCGCGGGTCTTCGCGGGCTCGCCGCCGGTTCTCCATTTCGAGGTTCGCGAGGGCTCGGTCGCCGTCGATCCGATGCCGTATCTGCAGTGATGCACAAAAGATGAGACTTTTGGCATTTCCTCAACCATATTTGTCCAGCCTCGGGGTGCGATCGATCGCGGGAGGGCACTGGCATGATGGGACGACGAGCGCTTGCGGCGGGCCTCGCCGCCGCGATCCTCACGGGATGCGGCGGCAGCTTCGCGACCGGCTTTGACGCACCGCTCGACGAAAACGTCAGCCGGTCGTGGCAGGTGGCCGGCGTGTCGGTGGCCGCCCCGGCGAGCCTGACCACCACCGAAGCGAACGTCCTCGTCCCCGATGCCGACATCGTCTGGCACGGAGAACCGAGGGGCGACCGCCGGGCACAAGTCGCACGCATCGTGGAAGAGGGTCTGCGCCAAGGCAGCGCCGGGCTTCGCGGCCCGACGCCTGTCGCGCTCGAGGCTCAGATCCTCGAGTTCCACGGCGTGACCCCGATCGCCGTGAACCAGTCGCCCGCGGCGGTCCACAACGTCTCCTACGTGATCCGGGTCGTCGAGGCGTCGACCGGGGAAATCCTGGCCGGCCCCGACACGATTCAGGCCGACCTGCCGGCGTTCACGCAGTCCTCGGCCGTCGTCGCCGCCGCGAGCGGCGTCTCGGAACGGCAGCGCATCGTCGATCACATCGCCAGGACCACCGCCGGCTGGCTCGGCATCGGGCCGGACCCGCGCGAAACCTTCGTCAGCCTCGGCCGCTAGGCCGTCTCGTGCAAGAGTGGAAGTCGGTCCTGAACGTGCGGAACCGGAGGATCAGGACGCGTCACGCGACTGGGAACGACCGCGCCGCGCTCTAGCCGCCGACCCGCACGCCCCGCCGTCCGGCGAGATCGGTGAAGTACTGCCAGGCCACCCGGCCCGACCGCGCACCGCGCGTGGCCTGCCACTCGATCGCCTCCGCCCGCAGCGTCTCGTCCCCGATCTCCACGCCGTAGGCGTCGCAATAGCCGCGGATCATGGCGAGGTATTCGTCCTGGGTGCAGGGGTGGAAGCCGAGCCAGAGCCCGAAGCGGTCCGACAGCGAGACCTTTTCCTCGACAGCCTCGGAGGGATTGATGGCCGAGGACCGCTCGTTCTCGATCATGTCGCGCGGCATCAGGTGGCGCCGGTTGGAGGTGGCGTAGAAGACGACGTTGTCGGGCCGCCCGGCGATCCCGCCGTCGAGCACCGCCTTCAGCGACTTGTAGTGCTGGTCGTCGTGGCTGAACGACAGGTCGTCGCAGAACAGCACGAACCGGGCCTCGGCCAAACGCAGGATGTCGAGGAGCCGCCCGATGGAAGGCAGGTCCTCGCGCTGGACCTCCACGATCCCGAGCGGCAATCCCTCCGAGACGACCTGCGCGTGGATCGCCTTGACGAGCGACGACTTGCCCATCCCGCGCGCGC
>CAYTBD010000368.1:0-3035 GCA_964435755.1 uncultured Rhodobacterales bacterium | reverse complement strand
GTTCAGATCCTGCTCCAGCCCCTCCCAGAGCTTCAGCGAATGGCTGTAGAACTCTGAATTCCCGGGAAGAAAGTAGTTCGCGCGCACGATCGTCGTGTTCCGGCCGACGTTCCCGCCGCCGATGTAGCCCTTCTCGAGCACGGCGACGTTGCGAAGTCCGTGCTCCTTGGCGAGGTAGTAGGCAGTGGACAGGCCGTGCCCGCCGCCACCGATGATGACGATGTCGTACTCCGGCCCTGGATCGGGGTCGCGCCAGACCGGCGTCCAGCCTTTCTGGCCCGTGAGGCCTTCCTTCAGGACGCGCAGCGCCGAATACCGCATCGGATTCCCCTGTTGCCCGCCGGAGGAAAGCAAGCCGTATCGGGGATAGCAAGCAATGAACCGGGAAACCGCGCCGCTTTGCGACAGAGAGACGCCCGGGCGCGACAACCTGCGGCTGCTCCCCGCGAAACGGCGGGCCTGCGCCCGCCGTCCCGCCCCGGGAGGATCGGGGTCACATCCGCATGCGGAAGTATTCGGCCTCGAAGTTGTTGCCCATTCCGGTGCCGCAGAACCCGAAGCTCGAGTTCGAGGTCCCGTCGATGGTCTCGCCCGACACCATCGAGGCGCCCATGATGCCGTCGGCGTTCGCCTGGAACTCGATCGGACCGGCGGCCAGCACCTGGCTGCCGTACATCTCGAGGTTGGCCGCGACCTGAAAACCGCCCCATGTGACCACCTGCGCACCGCCGTCCGCCGCGCAGTCGTCATCGCGGCCGAGGCGGAGCCCCTGCGGCGAATAGATCGACTTGTCGTCGTCGCTTGTCGTGATCAGGGTCATGTTCTCGAAGACGGAGCCGTTCGAGAGCATGAAGTCGCAACCGTACCCTATGATGACGAGGTTCTCGTAGGTCTCGGGCGCGAGCTTGATGCCCTTCCCGCCGCAATTCACGACGTTGACGCGGTTCGCCGTGAAATCCGCCGCGTCCATGTTCTTTTTCCACGACACGTTCAGCGCCTCCGGGCTCGAGACGTAGTCGTGACGGTAATACCGGCTTTTCTCGTCGGTCATGCCCTCGAGGATCTCTTCGAGGCGGTTCAGGATCCGCATGTTGTACTTGCCGGGACGCAGCGCCTCCTCCAGCCCGTCATTCTTGTCGAAGCCCGATTTCGGCATGTCCAGATCACCCGTGTCCGGCATCGAGACCACCGTGCCCGGCTCATAGTAGTTGTTCTGGTTGACCGAGACGTGCGTGTTCGAATGCACGCAGAAGCCGTTCGAATAGGCGTTGTTGGATTGGACGTCGACCACGCCCTCGCCCACGAGACCCTCGCGGAAGCAGGTCGGCCTGTAGGTCTCGAAGACCGACGACCGCACGATGTCCCATTCGTCGACACCAACGAGGCGGAGGAGGAAGCTCGAGACGGAGTTCGTCCGTTCCGAGACGCGGAACGCGACGACCCGCGCGGCCTGGCGCGAGGCCGGGTCGGGCGTGAAGGTATAGCTTTCGGGGTCGAAATCCCCGAATTCGATGTCGCTGAGGGTGATGACGTCGCCGTAGCGGTCGCTGGGCATCGACTCGCGCGCGAGATCGAGCGCGCGCTGCTTCGCGGTGTCGGGATCGACGCTGTCGCGGTTGTAGAGCGCGGCATGGGCCGCGAGGTCGGCCGCGACCTGCAACTGCGTGCGCGCGGCGACGACGCTGGAGAGATCGAGCGCGAGCCCGCCGATCGTGGCGGTGCCGAGAAAGGCGATCAGGCTGAGCGGCGTGACGAAGCCCGATTCGTCGCGGACGATGTCGCCGCCTTTCGCCCAGCCGCGAGGTCCGGGTTTCACATAGGTCATCTGTCAGAACTCCACGTAATGTTGCGCCGTCACCGAGAGGTCGAAGTTCATGAGCGCGGTGATGAGACCGATCGAATTCAGATCGGCGGCGGGAATCGACGCGGTGGTGCGGACGATGCCGCTCGCGACGGTCGTCGTGTCGACGAGGCTGTCGACGGTGACCCTCTGCGACAGCGGCGCGAGCCGCGCCTGCAGGATCTCTCCGACCTGGTCCGTCGTCTCGAGTTGTCCCGTCGAGAAGGCGCGGTTCGCGTCCTGAATGAAGCGCAGCATCTGCGCCTGGCTGTTGAACAGCATCGACGCATCGACGATGAGCGCGAGAAGCCCCATGAAGAACGGCATCCAGAGGACGGCCTCGACCGTCGTGGATCCGCTGTCGTCCTTGACGAACCTCTTACCCCAAGATCGCCTTGAGCTGATGCCTCGTGGCGTTGGCTCCGTGTGCATCACCATGTCTCCCAAGACGGAAGACAGCCGCGGTCTGGAAGGGTCGCGGAGCGCGGGCGCCTCTGGAGCGTCCTTGGATCGGGGCGAACCGTTCACGTTGCAGCAGTCTCTCGTCACGCGCCCCCACGCCGACGGGAAACAGCCTTAACGGATCGTCCATAAACCCACGATAAACGGCTTGGGGCGATTTCGTGTCACGGCTGTGTCATGCCGCGGGGTTCAGAGGCCCTTCTCGCGGTAGCTTCGCGCGACCCGCTCGATCGCGACGATGTAGGAGGCGACGCGGAGGTCCCCGACGCCCTCCCGTCCGTGCCAGACCTCGCGCATCGCGTGGTAGGCGGTGCGCATCGTATCGTCGAGGCCCGAGCGGACGAGTTCCAGTTCGTCGGCGCCGCGGAGGTATTTCTCCTTGAAGCCCGGCGACAGCGTCCAGCCGAGGTTCTTGTCGGCCGAGAGCCGCTCGAGTTCGTCGACGACAAGCTGGTGGCGCGATTCCTCCTGGCGCCGCTGCATGCGTCCGAACCGGATGTGCGAGAGGTTCTTCACCCACTCGAAATAGGACACCGTGACACCGCCGGCGTTGGCGTAGAGATCGGGGATGATCACCGTGCCCTTCTTGCGCAGCACGTCGTCCGCGCCGGCGGTGATCGGCCCGTTCGCCGCCTCGATGATCAGCGGCGCCATGATCCGGTCGGCGTTCGAGAGGTTGACCACGCCCTCGAGCGCGGCCGGGATCAGGATGTCGCAGTCGGCCTCGAGCACG
>CAYTBD010000367.1:0-3038 GCA_964435755.1 uncultured Rhodobacterales bacterium | reverse complement strand
GAAGCGGTTCGTGCACGAGAAGGTCCGAGAGATTGTGGAGCTTGCCGACCGCGCGCCGCCGGTCGAGCCGGCCGCCGTTGACGGTGGCGATCCCGGCGCTGTCATAACCCCGGTATTCGAGCCGTTTCAGCGCCTCGACAAGGATCGGGGCCGCTTCATGTTCTGAAAGGATGCCGACAATTCCACACATTTCTAATGGCCTTTCTGCCGCCTGAGTCCGGCGTTCTTCAACTTTTCAAACAATCTCAGCGCATACCCCGGCTTGTTCTCCTGCCGGGCGCGGCTGATCGCGAGATCCCCGGGCGCGACGTCCCGGGTGATGACCGATCCCGTCGCCGTCATCGAGTCGTCGCCCAACTTAACCGGCGCGACAAGCATCGTGTCCGAGCCGATGAAGACCCGCTTGCCGATCTCGGTGCGGTGCTTGGAGACGCCGTCGTAATTGCAGGTGATCGTGCCGGCGCCGACGTTGGTGCCGTCGCCCACCGAGGCGTCGCCGATGTAGCTCAGGTGGTTGATCTTGGTGCCTTCGCCGATCCCGGCATTCTTGATCTCCACGAAGTTGCCGACATGCGCGTCGTTGGCGAGTTCCGTTCCGGGCCTCAGCCGCGCGAAGGGGCCGACGGTGGCGCCGGAGCCGACGTGACAGCCTTCGAGATGCGAGAAGGACCGGATGCGCGCGCCGGTCTCGATCGTGACGCCGGGGCCGAAGACGACGTTCGGCTCGACGACCGCATCGCGGCCGATCCAGGTGTCCTGCGCGAAGAAGACGGTGTCGGGGGCGACGAGCGTCACGCCGTCTGCAAGCGCCTCGGCGCGGCGGCGCGACTGGAAGGCGGCTTCGGCCGCGGCGAGTTCGGCGCGGGAGTTGATCCCCAGTGTCTCGGCTTGCTCGCAGGTGACGACGGTCGCCGAAAGCCCCTCGGCGCGGGCGATGTCGACAATGTCGGTAAGGTAATACTCACCGGCGGCATTGTCGTTGCCGACCGCGCTGGCGAGGCGGAAGAGAAGCGCGGTGTCGGCCATGACGACCCCGCTGTTGCAGAGCCGGATCTCGCGTTCGGCCGGTGTCGCGTCCTTGAACTCGACGATGCGGAGGAGCGTGCCGTCCTCGGTGACGAGCCGTCCGTAGCGTCCGGGGTCCGCCGCCTCGAAGCCGAGGACGACGATGTCGTGCGACTGCCGCGCCGACTTCATCGCTTCGAGCGTATCGGGCCGTATGAAGGGCGTGTCGCCGTAGAGAACGACGCTGTCACCGCCCGCGTCCGCGAGCGCGTCGGCGGCGGACAGGACGGCATGCGCGGTGCCGAGTTGCTCTTGCTGGACCGCGATCGCGATGTCGGGATCGATCTCTCGCGCGGCGGCTTCGACGGTCTCGGCGCCATGACCCACCACGAGCACGGTGCGTTCGGGCTCGAGCACGGATCCGGCGTCCAGCGCGTGCGCGAACATCGGCGCGCCGCCGATCTGGTGGAGGACTTTCGGAGTGTCCGAGAGCATCCGGGTTCCCTGGCCGGCCGCCAAGATTATCAACTGGGTCGCCATCGACTGCTCTTTCCTTGTCGGCGCCTGCGTTTTACCTGTTGGCCGGGTGCTCGCAAGGGCCGTGCACATCACATGTCTTTTCGCGACGTTACACGAGAGGCGGAGATTTGCCGAGGGACTCAAGAATGCGCACGGTGATCTTCGACCTCGACGGAACACTGGCCGACACCAGCCGGGATTTGATCGCGGCGGCGAACCATTGCTTCCGCCACATCGGACATGGCGACGTTCTCGATCCCGAGGCCGACGCGGCGACGGCCTTCCGCGGCGGGCGGGCGATGCTCCGTCTCGGCTTCGAGAGGGTCTGGCCGGAGTTCTCGGACGCCGATATCGACGAGCACTATCCGCGCCTTCTGTCGGCCTACGAGGAGGACATCGACCGGCACACCCGGTTCTATCCCGGGGTGGAGGCGGCGGTCGCGGCGCTGAGGGATGCGGGCTATGCGCTCGGCATCTGCACCAACAAGCCCGAACGGCTGGCGGAACTTCTGATGGCGCGTCTCGGCGGACGGGATCTGTTCGCCTCGCTCATCGGGGCCGACACGCTCCCGCACCGCAAGCCGCACCCCGCACCCTACCGCGCGGCGGTGGAGCGGGCGGGGGGGCAGATCGGACACTCGGTTCTCATAGGGGACACGGTGACGGACCGCGACACGGCCCGCGCGGCGGGCGTGCCTCTTGTCCTCGTGACCTTCGGCCCGGCCGGACCGGGGGCGGAGGCGCTCGAACCGGACGCGCTGCTTGCGCATTTCGACGATCTGGGATCGGTGGTCGCGCGTCTCATCGGCTGATTGACCGGCGGCGCGTCTCGGCCCACAGTCGCCGGGGAGGGAGTGCCATGGCGGACATCTTCACCGGGAGTTTCACGCAGCAGGAGCCGATCCCCGACGACGGGGTCGACGCGGCGCTCGCGGTTCTGCGCCACGGTCGGTTGCACCGCTACAACCTCGCGGGCGACGAAGCGGGAGAGGCGGCGCTTCTCGAGGAGGAGTTCGCGGCATTCGTCGGCGCGAACTACTGCCTCGCCGTGGCGTCCGGCGGCTATGCCATGGCGACGGCGCTCAGGGCCGCCTGTGTCGGGCATGGCGACAGGGTGCTGTCGAACGCCTTCACGCTGGCGCCGGTGCCGGGGGCGATCGCCAGCGTCGGCGCGGTTCCCATCTTCGTCGAGGTGACGCGCGATCTCACCATCGATCTCGACGACCTCCGCGACAAGGCCGCCCGCTCCGGCGCGAAGGTCCTGCTTCTGAGCCACATGCGGGGTCATGTCTGCGACATGGACCGGCTGATGGACATCTGCGAAGGCGCCGGCGTCCGCGTGATCGAGGACTGCGCGCATACGATGGGCGCGTCCTGGCGCGGCGTGCCGTCGGGGCGGCACGGGGTCGCCGGCTGCTATTCGACCCAGACCTACAAGCACATGAACTCGGGCGAGGGCGGGCTGGTCGTCACCGACGACGCGGACCTCGCGGCGCGCATGGTGCTCCTGTCGG
>CAYTBD010000366.1:0-3046 GCA_964435755.1 uncultured Rhodobacterales bacterium | reverse complement strand
CGGTCGCCGGCACCGGGATCGAGATGGTGGCCATGAGAATGATCGTGAGGCATTCTCGGGTGATCGCACACTTGCTTTCCAAGGCCAATGCGGCAGGAGGGTTGAATGGTCGTCAAGCTTGAACGCGGGGATTGGGCCCGTGATCCCGTCGACTGGAAAGGGCGGTTCGAGGGGAAAGACATCGGGACCGGAATGACGGTCCTCTTCTTTTCGGACGACAGGATCGGATCGGGGCCGGTACTTCACCGGCACCCCTACGACGAGGTCTTCATTCTGCGTCAGGGGAGGGCCCTGTTCACGATCGGGTCAGACACGGTCGAGGCCGAAGCCGGGGAGATTCTCCTTGCCCCGGCAGGCACGCCCCACAAGTTCGAGAACCTTGGCCCCGGACGACTCGAGACGACGGACATCCATCTCTCGCCCGCATGGATCCAGGAGGATCTGGAGTAGGTGTCCAGGCGAGGCCGGACACCCGAGGCTGCCGCGAAACGGCCTCACTGGCCCGACGTCAGCGCTCCTCCTCGGGAAGATTCACTGGACGCTCTTTGGCGTGACGGTCGCGCAGTATCAACGCGGTGGCAGCTGGCAAGGCGGCCGTTCCGAGAAACATCGCCTCCGCTCCGGACAGGTCGGCCACGACCCCCGCCAGGGCCGGTCCCAGAACGCTGCCCGCCGCGGTCGCGAGGAGGGCCGCGGTAAAGCTCGACGACGGCAGGGACGGGAAAAGCCGCTCTGACCAGAAGGCCAGGACGGCGCTCGTCATCATGACGAACAGTCCCTGCAAACCGGCCGACGGGATCAGTCCGACCCAGCTGGCCGGTGCGACCGCGACAAGGGCGACCGACAGGGCTCCTGCCAGCATCAGCAGACGCAGGAGCCACGGCAGACCGATTGCGTCCTTCACGCGCCCCGTGAAGAGCCCTGCAAAGCCGAATAGGCCGAAACAGATGAAGACGAGGGCGGGCGTGGCCGCAGCGGGAACACCGGGCACGCCGCCCATCTCTCGCATGCGGTCCGCAGCGAAGGAGATGTAGATTGCCGAGGTCGCCCCATAGACGAAGCCGATGACGAAGAGCGGCATCGCGTCGGCGTGCAGCAGACGGCCCCATGCTTTCTGTGGCGTCGGGCCGGCGTCCTTCTCGACATCACGCAGCGCCGCCCAGTTTATGGCAAGCGCGACAGCGCCTGCGACCGCGAAGAACGCCCAACTGACCCGCCACGACAAGCCCGCAAGCACAACGCCGAGCGCCGCGAGACCGGCTGCTGTGATGCCCACGCTCGTGCCGGTGCTGACTTTCGACAAGGCTTTCGGACGATTGGCGTCGCGGACCTTGCGGTGCACCGCATCGTTGAATGGCGTCCACGCGAAGCCGCCGCTCGACGCTGCCAGAAACACGCCGATCGCCAGAACGGGCAGGTTCGGCGTGAGGGCGACGATCCCCATGCCGACCGTGGCGGCGACGAGACCCAGCAGGACAGGCGCCTCCGGACCTCGCCGCAATAGAATGGCCTGTGCGATCAGAAGGCCGATGAAGAAGCCTAGGAAGCCGAAGCTCGACACGAAGCCGACGGCCGAACTCGACATCGAGAACGCCGACCTGAATTCGGGAACGAACAGGCCGAACCCCATGCGCCCGGGCCCGAAGCTGATGGCGGTAGCGGCAAACCCGGCTGCGGACAAGCTCTGGAAATAGGTGATGATGTCACCTCGCGTTTAACCGGCAACCTCACCGCAAGACGACCGGTTCCGGAACCGTGGCGCGTTGGCGGGGCATGCCGGCACTGCCCGGCGCGGCCACCAGCCTGCAGAGCCGCCTTCGGGATTCCGACCCTAGTGCGCCTCGGCCCAGTTGGCGCCCTTGCCGGCGTCGACGACCAGCGGCACGGTCAGTTGCACCGCCGGTTCCGCCGCGCCCTCCATCACCATGCGGGCCACGCCGATCAGGTCGTCGGCCGCACCCTCGTCGACCTCGAAGAGCAATTCATCGTGAACCTGGAGGAGCATCTTCGCCGGCAGCCCGTCGATGGCGGAGGGCATCCGGATCATCGCCCGGCGGATGATGTCTGCCGCAGTACCCTGGATCGGCGCATTGATCGCGGCACGGCGGGCGAAGCCGGCCGTAGGACCCTTGGCGTTGATGTCGGGCGTGTTGACCCTTCGCCCGAACATCGTCTGCACGAAACCGTGCTCCTTCGCGAAGGCCGTGGTGTCGTCCATGTAGGCGCGGATGCCGGGGAAGCGCTCGAAGTAGCGGTCGATGAAGCCCTGCGCCTCCTCCCGTGGAATGCGCAGGTTGCGAGCGAGGCCGAAGCCCGAGATGCCGTAGATCACGCCGAAGTTGATGGCCTTTGCCTGCCGCCGCACATCGGGGGTCATCTCCTCGAGCGGCACGTTGAACATCTCGGAAGCGGTGGCGGCGTGGATGTCCTGCCCTTCGCGAAACGCCTGCTTGAGCGCCTCGATATCGGCCATGTGCGCGAGGATTCTGAGCTCGATCTGGCTGTAATCGAGACTGACGAGAAGCTTTCCCGGCTCGGCAACGAATGCCTCGCGGATGCGGCGGCCTTCCTCGGTCCGCACCGGAATGTTCTGGAGGTTCGGATCGGTCGATGCGAGCCGGCCGGTGCTGGCGCCCGCGATCGAGTAACAGGTGTGGACCCGCCCCGTCTCGGGATTGATGTGGTCCTGAAGCGCGTCGGTGTACGTCGATTTGAGCTTCGACACCTGCCGCCAGTCGAGAATCCGGCGCGGCAGCTCGTGCACCGTGGCAAGTTCCTCGAGCACGTCCGCCCCGGTGCCGTAAGCACCTGTCTTGCCTTTCTTGCCGCCGGGCAGGTTCATCTTGTCGAAGAGGATCTCGCCCAGTTGCTTGGGAGATCCGACGTTGAATTTTTCGCCCGCAAGCTCGTGGATCTCGTCCTCGAGCCGGGCCATGGTCTGCGCGAATGCGCCCGACATGCGCGAGAGCGTGTTGCGGTCGACCCGGATGCCCGCCATTTCCATGCCAGCGAGCACACCGACCAGTGGCCGTTCGAGTGTCTCGTA
>CAYTBD010000365.1:0-3053 GCA_964435755.1 uncultured Rhodobacterales bacterium | reverse complement strand
GGAAGACGAGGATTGAGATCACGCGCAGAGTGGATGGTGTTTCCGCGGAGGTTGCCGAACTGCTTCTGGCCTCGCGTCGATTAAAAAGCTACGACGTGAGGCACCTTCGTGCGGAGTTCTGGACCGCGCCGCACCGGCGCCACCAGCAGTTTGTTAAGTACCGACGCGCTGCCGAGGTTGCACGGCACAAGGCTCTTTGCGCGTGGCTGGATCTCCGCAAGGAAAGTTCAGAACGAAGCGAATTGCAACCTTAGGTTGCATATTGGTTCCGGCGGGTAAAGCCGCGGCCCCTTTGATCTTCGGATCAAAGCATTGTCGAGCGCTCCCGCCTGACATGCGATTCCCTTCAGGAGCGGCTGCAGCGTCCGGATATGGCAACCAACCTCGGCGCCACGCTGCCTTTGTGGACCTTCCGTGTCCATTTACCACCGGATCGACCGCAACTATGTCCAAACCTCGTGGTTGGGCGGTAAATGGAAGTCCCGGACGCAGGCGCATGTGTACGCTTCGCCGCGACCCGGACGGTGCGCTTGGCACCGTGTTGTGTGTTCCCGGAGGGGCCGGACTGTCCGGCGCACTTCCGGATGGGGGTGGGATGGATCGGGTCCTGGCATGTGCCGGCCCGGTCCGTTCGCACCGGTTGGTACGAGTGCTCGGAGGTTGAGACATGACATCACCGCTGATTCCGATTGGCGTCCGCGAACGGCTCGCGGAGCCTGACGAGGCGTCGGCGGACGCCCGTCTCGACGAGGTCGATGCGCCCGCCGAGGCCGTCGAGATGAGCTTCGTGGGGATCGAGAGCCGGACGCGGCTCACGACGTCCTTCGGCGATGTCCCGGCGCACTTGCTGCGCGTGAACGACTCCCTGCGGACCGCGGACAAGCGCTACGTCAAGATCCGCAGGATCGACGTGCTGAAGCTCGACCACGACTTCCTTCGCTTCCACCCGGCGGCGCAGCCGATCCGGATCGGGGCGAGCGCGCTCGGGCCGGGCCTGCCGCACCAGGATCTCTACCTTGCGCCGCATCAGGTGCTCTTCTCGGGAACGCGGTCCTTCGACAGCAAGGCGGTGACCGCGGCCTCTCTGCTGTCCCGGCCGCGTGTCGGACGGGCGCCGTGCGAGCAGGTGTCGTACTATCGCCTGATCCTCGATGCGGACGCGTCGGTCTTCAGCGAGAAGGCCCTCCTCCGGATCGAGACGCCCTCAGGCCACGCCTGACGCCGGCTCATCGTCGGGCCGGTGGATCGTCGCACGGGAGCGTCCCGCGAGCTTCGACCTGTAAAGGGCGACGTCGGCGTCCCGGAGCATCGACTCGAGATTCGGCCGCTCGTAGACCATCGAGGTGGTCACACCGATGCTGGCCGAGATCCTGCAGTCCACGCCCTCGTAGGAGATCGGGGATTCCAGCGTCTCTATGATGCGCGCGGCGACGGCACCGAGTTCGGCGTCGTCGATCATGTTCTTGAGGACGAGCACGAACTCGTCGCCTCCCAGCCGGACGACCATATCGCAGGACCGGGTTTCGGCCTTCAGGATGTCGGCGACCCTGCCAAGCACGTAGTCTCCCGCCGCATGTCCGAAGCTGTCGTTGATCGCCTTGAAGAAGTCGAGGTCGACATGCATCAGGCCGAAGCGCTGCCCTCGCTCGATCAGGTCGCCGATGAGATCGTCCAGACCCCGACGGTTGTGCAGCCCGGTCAGCGCGTCGGTCCGGGCCTGCCGTTCGGCCGCGGCGCGCGCCTCGTTCAGGCGAAGAATGAGGCTCCGGGACTCCGCCATCGCCGCCGATTTCGCCTCCACGAGATACAGCATCTCCACGGCGAGCGTGGTGGGAGAGAAGTCGCTCGCGGTCAGCCCGTGCGCCGCCACGGCATCGCTCACCAGAATGCCGAAGCTGAGATCCAGGACGAGATCGCCGGCCTCGTCGCAGACGAAATGCCCCTTCAGCGAGGTCTGCGGCTGACCGAGGACGTCGATCTGCAGACGTGCCCCCGCAGCCCTCCGCAGTCTGGCGATGTCGGTGAGGCCGTGCGGCCGGCGGACGAGGAAAAGGTCGAAGAACCGCGATCCTTCGAGCCGCCGCCCGAAGTCGAGCCGCGCGATCGTGGGGCCGGCGCGAAGGATCGTGCCATCCCCGGAGAGGACCATGTGCATCGGCATGAGCGCGTCGAGCGCCCCCGCCGAAAGAACCGTCTCCGGCCGGACCGGCGTCATTGCGGCGGCGTCGCGAGTACGAATCTTCGCCCCTCGCTGTGCCGCGCCGCGTGCAGCGTGACGTGAATGCACGCGGCGCCCTCCTCCGTGGTGACACGGGCGGCGAGCGTCACCAGCGCCCCGTAGTCGTCGGCCATCGCCCGCAGGACGCCGGCGAGCACCTGGCTGAACCCCGGAAGGCCGGGTCCGCAGCAGATCTCGAACCGGTCGTCTCCATCGGAGGCGATGGAGACGGGGGGAAGCCGGAGATCCGGCAGCGCCAGCCGCGCCCGGTCGGGGAGTTCGTCGACCGAAAGAAGAAACTCCTCGAAGGTCTCGCCCGAAAACCGCATCAGGCGTCGAAGCCGCTCGGTGCGGCGGTTCGCGATCAGGTAGGTTCCGAGATCCTCCAGCAGCTCGTCGCGGGGCTTCCCGAGCCTGCCGGCGGCGGCGGCGACGACGCTGTCCGTCAGATCGTCCGCGTATCCCAGCATGGCCTCGAACGAGTCCACCTCGAGGCGCGCGGCCTCGGAAATGTCCGACCACGCCGAGTTGCCGTAGGTGTCCCTCAAGAAGCACTCGATCGACCTGTTCACGAGGCCATGCATCGCCCAAACCCGTCCGCTCTTCGCGCGCTTGTAGCGGAGCAGCCCTTAACAACAGACCAACGCGTCGGCGACGGCCCAGACCGCCGGCGGCGGCTCAGAAGTCGGTCGGCGCGCCGCCTTCGGCCTTCCGGCGGTCGACGAAGGTCTGGAGTTCCTCGCGGATGGCGTCGTCCAACGCCGGCGCCTCGAAACTGCCCACGATCTCCTTGAAGATGCGATGCGCCCGCTCGTGGGTCCATGCGCCCCCGGCG
>CAYTBD010000364.1:0-3056 GCA_964435755.1 uncultured Rhodobacterales bacterium | reverse complement strand
GCGGTCTATGCCCGGATCGATGCGGCCGCGCAGGCGGCCGGGCTCGACATCAACTGGGACGCCATCTCGACCACGCCCAACACGCTCGACGCGCACCGGCTGATCCACTGGGCGGGGCTCGAGGGCCGGCAGACGGCGGTCGCCTCGGCGCTGTTCCGGGCCTATTTCCGCGAGGGGCGCGACATCGGCGACCGGGCGGTGCTTCTCGATATCGCCGAGGCCATGGGGCTGGACCGGGCGATGACCGCGCGTCTCTTCGAAAGCGGCGCCGATGTCGAGGAGGTCCGCGCCCGCGACGCCCATGCCCGCGACCGGGGCGTCACCGGCGTGCCGACCTTCGTCGTCGCGACCCGTCACGTGGTGTCCGGCGCCCAGCCGCCCGACCTCTGGGAGAAGGTGATCGGAGAGATCGCGGCGCAACTCGACGCGCGGGGCGATACATGACCGACGCCCCCCGGGAGGCCGCGCCCCGGCGCGCCATCTCGCAAGCCGAATTCGTGGCGATGATGGCGGTGCTCTTCGCCACCATCGCCTTCTCGATCGACGCGATGCTGCCCGCGCTGCCGCAGATCGCGGCCGAGCTTTCGCCCGAGGCGCCGAACCGGGCGCAGCTGGTGCTCACGTCCTTCGTCCTCGGCATGGGCGTCGGCACGCTGATCGCCGGGCCGCTGTCGGACGCGCTGGGCCGGAAGGCCACGATCACCGGCGCCGTGGGGCTCTACTGCGTCGGCGCGGCGATGGCGATCTACGCGACCTCGCTCGAGATGCTGCTCGCCGCGCGGGTGATCCAGGGGCTGGGCGCGGCGGGGCCGCGGATCGTGTCGATGGCGATGGTGCGCGATCTCTTCGAGGGCCGCGCGATGGCGCGGATCATGTCGTTCATCATGATGATCTTCGTCCTGATCCCGGCGATCGCGCCGTCCATCGGGTCGCTCATCATGATGGGCTTCGGATGGCAGGGGATCTTCGCCGCCTTCATCCTCTTCGGGATCCTCGGCGTGACCTGGCTCAATCTCCGGCAACCGGAGACGCTTCCGGTCGACCAGCGGCGTCCGCTGAACACCGCGGCGCTGAAGGAGGCCTTTCTCGAGGTCGTCCGGCACCGGATGGTCCGGCTCTACATCGTCGTGCTGACGCTCGGTTTCGGCCAGATGTTCGCGTTCCTCTCCTCGATCCAGCAGATCTACGACGAGATCTTCGGCAAGGCCGACAGCTTCCCGATCTGGTTCGCGGTCGCCGGCATTCTCTCGGGCGGCGGCACGATCCTGAACGCGACGCTGGTGATGCGGCTCGGCATGCGGCGGCTCACCATCGCGGCCTTCGCCACCCAGACCGTCATCGCCGGCAGTCTTCTGGTGGTCAGTCTGCTCGGCCTCATGCCCGACGCGCTCGCGTTCCCGGCCTTCTGGCTCTGGTCGATCTCGATCTTCTTCATGGCCGGGATGATCTTCGGCAATCTCAACGCGCTGGCGCTTCAGCCGATGGGGCACATCGCGGGGATGGCGGCCTCGGTCGTGGGCGCGGTCGCCACGGTTTTCGCCGTCGCCATCGCGGCCCCCATCGGGCTCGCGTTCGACGGCACGATCGTGCCGCTGGCCGCGGGCACGCTGATCTGCTCGGGCCTCGCCTGGTGGCTGATGCGCCGGTCGCGCGAGGCCGACCCGGAACCCAGGCGAATGGTCCCGCCGCACTGAGCGAACGCGGCGCACCTCACGCCAGAAGGAGGTCCTCCTCCGCGTCGTCCGCGTCCTCGGGCAGGTCCTCCATCGGCACGACGGGAATGAAGTCGAGCACGGCCCCGGCCTCGGGGGCGGGCTCGGGCGTGTGGCTGGCCAGCGTCACCACCCCGCGGTCCTCGACGACGTCGAGCTTGACGTTGTCGTCGCCGATCGTGACCGTGCGCGTGAGCGGCGCGTCGAGCCCGCCGCCCTCGAACGCCACCTCGTAGGTCCCGCGCGGAAGCGCGAGCGAGTATCCGCCCGAGGCCCATGTCTCGGTCGCGAAGGTGTCGGTGCCGTCCCGGGCGGTGATCCGCACGCCGCCAAGGCCCTCGCCGATGTCGTAGAAATCGTCCCTGTCGCCGTCTTCGATCACGACCCCGGTGAGATAGCTGACGCCGCGGTCGCTGAACATCTCGGTGACGAAGGTCGACCCGTTCCAGCCGTCATAGCTGCCCTCGTCGTAGCCGACGCCGATCTCGGACCAGCGGTCGTCCATCAGGTTGCGCTGGTGGCCGTCGGAGTCCCAGAGGTGCTCGTGATGCGCCTCGGTGCGCGGCTGGGTGTCGGACGGCAGGCTGCCGGAGCCGATCCAGCCGATGTTCTCGCCGACGAAGCGCGTGCCGTGGCCCTCCTCGAGCGCGCGGTCGCCCGGCGTCTGCCCGTCGGGGTTCGTGTGCCGGAAGAAGTCGCGGTCGTCCATGTCCTGCGAATGCGCCCGCGACGCCGCGCTCAGCTCCGGGGTGACGGCCAGCGGCTCGGCGGGCGACGGCGATATGCCAGAGGCGAGCGGTTCGTCGAGGCGCGCGACCTCGGCCGCGGGATCCATGCGCGCCCGGTTGATCAGTTCGACGATCAGCTGCTCCTCGGCGCTGGGACCGTCCCACCTCAGGTCCTGACTGTCTCCGGAAAGCTCCGGCGCGTCCGGCGCCGGCGCGGCGTCGGAGACGGGGGCATCCGGCACCGCGCTCGAGCCGCCGCTGTCGCCGGTGCCCGACCCGTCACCGTCCTGGTCCGGCCCGCCCGGGGCCGCCGATCCGTCATCGTCGTCGGAAGAGGAGGCGGAAGACATGCCGCCGAGGAGTGCTGCGAAACCGCCCAGAAGCAGGGCAATGAGAGCTTGAGGCACGTAACCATCCCGCAAAACGCCCCCACACCCCTGTTAACCTGCGGTTAACCCTCCGATCAAGGCCCGATCCGGAAACGATCCGGTCTCGGCAGGAACCGGCCCAGGGGATCAGGGCCTCAGGCCGCCGCCGTCTCCCGTGCCTTCTTCGCGAGATCCTGCGCGATGGCGAAGGCGCCGCGGATCTTCTCCTTGTCGGTCGACCAGTCGCG